>CAYSZN010000021.1:0-16591 GCA_964435425.1 uncultured Akkermansia sp.
CTGACCCTCTGGTTCCATCCCGGACGCCAGAAGCCGGGGGTGAACCTGAACGTCGAGATCGGTCCGGTGCTGGAGGAGGGGAAGCGATACCGGCTGGAGATTTCGGGGAAGTGGAGGGACGAGCAGGGCGAGCCGCTTGAGGAGACGGTGCGGCATGGGTTCGTGGCGGGGCCGGTCGATGAACGGCAGCCGCAGCCGGCGGAGTGGCAGGTCGTCTTTGCGGGCGGCTCTGTCAGGATCGGGACAGGCGAGACCCTCGATCCCGAGTCGTTGCGGAAGCGGGTGACGGTCGTCGATGGGGAGGGCGGTCCGCTGGCGGCGGAGATCGAGTCGGATACGACCGGCTTCCACCTCGTCCTCGGCCGCCCGTGGCGTCCGGGGAGCTACCGCCTTCTCGTCGATCCCCGCCTCGAGGATCTCGCCGGCAACAGCGTGGCGCGGCCTTTCAACGTGGATCTGGAAGCGCCCGCCGCGGCCGGGAGCGAGAAGGGGATCGAGTTGCCCTTCGAGGTTCCGGAAGGCCGGTGAGGGGAGCTGAATGGCATGGGAAGGCCTGTTCGGACGCGATAGCTGCCTCGTCGGAACGTTGGCACGTTCCGCTACATTTGGGAAGGGTAGCGGAAGATGCGAATCTTCCGCCGAAGGGTGGAAAGAGTGGTATTCATCAAAGCAAAGGACAAATGAAGCAAAGTGAAAGGAGAGTGCTGAACAAGCAGGGCGGCCTATGCTCCGTGGTCTTGGCCGTGTCGATCATGGGTCTTCCAATGTGCCGAGCAGATGAAATTGACTCGATCCAAGATGAGATTGGCGCGATCCATGTCGCGACTTCGATCACTCGGCTGGATCCCGTGAAGGATCTCGAATTCCTCTCGTCCGAGGAAAATCGCTACCAGATCACGATTGAAGATGGGTTTGGATACGCCGAGCACCTTGTGATCGGCTACTTTCTGAGCCCTGACGGATTGGGATTGAACCCCATTGCCTTCTTCCAGTCCTGGAACTACGATCCCGAGACCAAGGAAACGAGGGCGACCGCAGGATAGTCGTGCCGAACAAGCCTTGGAAGGATGTCCTTGGGCTCTTCGAGGTTTCTTTGCTCGATCCGATTTTTCAGAGAGCGGAGAAAGAGGTGCTGATTCGGGACGGGGGGACGGTGCATCTCAATGTGGTGCGAAATTCGTCCATTCAAACCGGACATAGCCTTCGATACGGCGAGTTCAAACATGAGAACGGAATTGGAGACTGGCTGAATGAGCTCGAATCGATTTTTTCCTTCTCGTGGAGTAATCGACCATTTCCTGTGTTGCTTCCGGAATTGATCGAGTGATTCCTCCCATGCGTTGGATTCGTCCGGCGCTGCCACCTCCAGCCCCATCAGGCAGGACGCCTGCGGACAGGGCGCGCCCCAGCGATTTGCTTGAACCTTCCGGACAATCGACTTATCCTACCCGTCGTTGCATTTCCGCCTTCCCGTTCCCGCATGTCCTCTGGCCTCTACTCCGTCCTCCATTCCCGCAGGCAGTTCCTCAACGCGTTCGGCGGTGTGGGCGCGGGGTTTCTGCTTGGCTGCAAGACTGTCCCGGACGCTCCGGCGGCGGTGACGCTCCGCCAGCCGCGCCTGCCCTGGGCGACGGTCTTCAAGGGAGAGGCGAAGTTCCACAAGCTCTGTGAACGGGCGAAGAAGGAGAACTGGGCGAACCTGCCCATCGGCAAACGCACCGCCACCGTTGGCAAGGCGCTTTGCGGCACCCCCTACGGCAACTACACGCTCGAGATCGACGACAAGATCGAGTCGCCCTCGGTCAACTTCGACCTGCTCGACTGCTGGACTTTCTACGAGGCCTCCCTCGCGATGGCCCGCATGGTGAGGAACTCGCCCTCGCTCTGGTCGCGCGAGGCCTTCCTCCACTACATCGAGCTGGAGCGCTACCGCGACGGACGCTGCGACGGAACCTATGTCAGCCGCATGCACCACCTCGAGGAGGTCTTCGCCGACAACGAGCGGCGCGGACTTGGAACGAACGTCACCCGCTCCCTCGGCGGCCTGCCCATTCGACGCAAGGTCCGCTACATGGCGGCGGCCTGGCGCAGTTCCCGCTACCTGCGAAACGACCCCTCGATGGTGCCCGAGATGGCGAAAATCGAAGAGAACATCTCGCAACTGCCAGTCACCTACATTCCCAACGCCAAGGTCGCGGGGATCGAGTCGCGCCTCGAGGACGGCGACGTGATCGCCATCGTCACCAACTGGCATTCCACCTACACCTCGCACGTGGGCCTGGCCCTGCGCGACGGGGCGACCTGCCGCTACATGCACGCGACCTCGTCCCGCAGCAAGGGGCGCTGCTGCGTCGTGGACGCGCGGATCTCCGCCTACCTGAAGGAGAAGAGCACCAACATGGGGATCATCGTCTTCCGTCCCGGAGAGGCCCCGCTGCTGGGGTGAACTGCCGCCGCCGCACAAAGGTCGCGGGATCGTCCGCAGGCCGGCCGGGAGAGGCGCGGTCCGGGCCGCATTCTCCGCTTGCCCGACCCCGCCTCCCTGTGCGAAGGAAGCGGGCGATGGACGCCTCGCCTCTCCCCGAATCCCCCCCGCAACCGGTTGAAGAGATTCTCGCCCGTGCCCGCGCCGAGGTCGCGAAGGTCATCATTGGACAGCAGAGGGTCGTCGACTTCTGCCTGATCGCCATCTTCACGGGCAACCACATCCTCATCGAGGGGGTACCGGGGGTGGCGAAAACCCTGCTGGTGCGCACGCTCGCGAAGGTGCTGGGGGCGGATTTCTCCCGCATCCAGTTCACGCCGGACCTGATGCCCTCGGACATCACGGGGACGAATGTCTTCAACCTGCAGGAGGGTGCCTTCCATCTCGTGAAGGGACCGGTCTTCACCTCCTTCCTCCTCGCCGACGAGATCAACCGCGCTCCGGCGAAGACGCAGTCGGCCCTGCTCCAGGCGATGCAGGAGCGCCTCGTGACGATCGACGGCAAGACGCACCGCCTTCCCGGCAGCTTCACCGTCTTCGCGACGCAGAACCCGGTCGAATACGAGGGCACCTATCCGCTGCCCGAGGCGCAGAAGGACCGCTTCCTCCTCCGCGTCGAGATGGACTATCCGACGGAGGAGGAGGAGCTGAGGCTGGCCACGGCGTCGCTCGGACGGGCGACGCCGGAGCACATCCTCGAGGGTGGCGCGGTCCAGTCCGTCCTGACGGAATCGCAGATCGAGCGGATGCGCGAGGCGCTGGAGGCCATCACGATGAAGGACGAGCTGGTCGCCTACGTCGTCGAGATCGTGAGGCGCTCGCGCGAGCTCGACAGCATCCAGGTCGGGGCCGGACCGCGGGCGACACGGGCTCTCCTGCTCTCGAGTCGCGCCCTCGCCGCGATCGAGGGCCGCGACTACGTGACGCCGGACGACATCCGCACCATGGCCCACCCCGTGCTCTCCCACCGCATCGTCCTGCGCCCCGAATACGAGATCGAGGGCGTGACCGTGGGCGAGGCGATCCACAAGCTGCTCGAGGCGGTCGCGGTGCCGCGCTGAATCCGGGAAATCCGCCAAGTCATGCGAGCGGTGCCGCATCTTCCCTTGCTCTGGATCGCGCTGCTGGTCGTCGCGCCAGCCTCGGCGATCTTCGTCCACGAGGACGGGGCGGGGAGGACGGCGGCGCTCGCCGTGCTGCTGCTGGCGGTCGCCGTGGCCCTGCTCGACTTTCTCCTCTCCCGGACGAGGCTGGACGGACTCGCGGTGGAATTGCCGGAACTGATCCGCTGCACGAAGGGCCGCGAGCTGGCTGTGCCGGTGATGATCGCGAACCGGGGAGCGGCTCTGCCCTGGCTGCGCTACGGGATCGAGATCCCGGCGGATTTCCGGGTCGAGGGCGAGGTCGTGGGCCGGATCGGCCGCCTGGAGAAGGACAAGCAGCGGGTCGTCGACTATCCGCTGAGGCCGTTGCGCCGGGGGCGCTTCTTTCTGGAGACGGTGCCGGTCGAGACCCGCTCGCGGCTCGGTCTCTGGCTGATCCGGCGGCGCTTTGCCCCCGTCACCGAGGTGAGGGTCTATCCCGACCTGCGGGCGGAGCGGAGACGGCTCTCCAGCGTCTTTCTGATGCGCGGAAACGACGGCAGCCACATGGTGCGGCAGGTGGGGAAGGGGCGCGACTTCGAGCAGCTCCGCGAGTATCAGCCGGGCGACGACTACATCGACGTCGATTGGAAGGCGACCGCGCGGCGGCGCAATCCGGTGACGCGCACCTACCAGATCGAGCGCACCCAGGAGATCTACGTGGTCGTCGACCACTCGCGCCTCAGCGCCCGCGAGATCCGCGTGCCCGTGGCGGACGCGCCCGACGGCGACTGGCTCCATCGCGAGGATTCCGCCGGCGGGGAGCACCTCGTGACGACGCAGTTGGAGAAGTTCCTTCATTGCTCCCTGATCCTCGCGTCCGTGGCGGAGCGGCAGGGGGATCTCTTCGGTTTCGTCAGCTTCGCGGACAAGGAGGACCGCTTCATCCGCGCGAAGAACGGGAAGGGCCACTACAACCTCGTCCGCGACGCCCTCTACACCCTCGAGCCGAAGCCCGTCGCGCCCGACTTCGAGCAGCTCATGGTCGCCCTGCGGCGGCGGCTGACGCGCCGGGCTCTGCTGGTGATGCTCGTGGACCTGAGCGATCCGCTGACGGCGGAGCAGTTCCACCAGGCGCTGCCGCTGGTGAACCGCCAGCATCTCGTCCTCGTGAACATGGTGCGGCCCGAGGCGGCCCATCCGCTCTTCTCCCCGAAGCCGCTCCCCGGAACGGTGGCGGAGATCTACGGCAAGCTCGGCGGGCATTTCCAGTGGCAGGAGCTGCGCGAGACCGCGAACCGCCTCCGCCATCTCGGCGTCGAGTTCGGCATCCCCGAGCACGAGGAGCTCTGCGCCGAGACCGTGGCGCAGTATCTGACGGTGAAGAGGCGGCAGCTGATCTGAGGGGGGCTACGTTTCGGGGGCACGCGGCAATGGTTGACAAATTTTCCCTTTCCTGATTCACTTTGCTTCGGGATATTCGAGAAATGTCGCGGCATTCCGAAACGCGGATCTGGATTGGCCCCAGGAAATTGCAATAAAGTGATGTTGGAAGATCAGGAAGAAATTTTAGAAGGGCAGCAGTTGGGGGCTCGTTTTTCTTTCGTTGAGGATGGGCAAACCATTTGGTCTTCGGTGGGCGTCCAGTTCCACGAGGGGAAGTTCAAGGTTTACGTGGATGAGATAGAGGAAGGAAAGATGGATGCCGAGGAGTATCGGAAGGATATGGGGATTTCGTTTCCGAACTTATCAGATGCCTTGGAATGGGCTGGGGAAAATACTCGAATTAGTCCAGATGAGTTGCGTCCGTGTAAGGGATCAAGGATATTTAACCCCGCTTTCATCGACTAAAGTCAAGGTGCGTTTGGGCTGTCGTGTTCCGGGTGCATGTTTTTCCGCCGGAGCCGTTAAGAAAATCAAAGAGCCCTTTCGGGTGGATGGATGGCATTTCTGATGATGACTGAAGGTGAGATCCAAAGCGCGGTGAGCAACAACAGCCTGCGAGCGGTCGTCGAATCCTTTATGGAAATGGCGGACGAAAGCATCCGTGTCATGCGCCATGTTTTCGACACCCACCTTCACGAGGGGATAGATGCTTTAGATGGAGTTTATTTGGGATCGAATATTTTTCTGGATTGGATCCGTGAGGCAAATCTTCTTGACGACAATAGATTCGGTTTGGATGTCATTTCGTTGACCATTCCAGATACATGGTTGTCAGCAGGGGAAGATGAGCTGAGACGATTGCGAGTTCCACCCCCCTATGTGTCGGTCACACTCTTCAAGCTTCCAATTGATCGTAAAAAAGTGCAGATGAAAAGAAAGCCAGGCGCTGAGGACGCGGTTCCCGGAATTTTTGAGAAAATAGATTGGCCGGAGGAATTGTTTAACCAAGTTTGCCGGAGGAACCTTGAGCGGTTTGACCTTTGGCGCTCGACCCCGCCCAAAACGCACAAGTTTGTTGAGCATAATTGGTTTTTTTATTCTTAGGCCTTAAAGGCATGGCCAATCAATGTTGTCACAACGGCCTCCCCCCAAGCCGTCCTTCAATCGACCGCTGAGGCACAGCCTCGTGCTGATGATGTGCGACTCAGGAAGTTTTGAGGTTAGGCGAGAATGGAACGGGATTGAGCGGAGGCTGGATGCAAGCTTGCCGTGTCGGAACGTTAGCACGTTCCGCTACCCTTTGTCGGCGATAGCCCCGAAAGCTGTTCTTGGAGAGTTTTCATTATCAGTGAAGAAAATTGAATTGCATCGCCTGTCCCGAATGGCACGCGATTGGAAAATTTCAAATAAAGAAGTGGCAGGACCTCTCCGGCACGACGGGCAGGAGGGCGTCATGGAGCGCCGGTCGGGGCTCCGCCCAAGGGAACCGTCGGGATTCCCCCGCAATCCTGGCAGACCAACCCGGTCCGGTCGTAGGGAATGCGGCAACGCGGACATTCCGAAACCTCGCTTGGAGAAACGGTCCGGTCTTCCTCCGGGAGGTCGCGCAAGGCGGGCGCGGTGGACGAAAGAGCCTCGACGAGGGGAAGAAAGAAGCGGACGCGGGACGTTTCCGCGGTTTTCATGGCCAGGGGATCCTCGTCCGGACAGGGGACCGGATGGCGCGCGTCGCGAAGCACCTGGTCGGCGAAGCGGCCGAACTCTTCGGGGACCGCTAGGGCCGCAGCCACGGCGAGAGGATGGGATTCGGCGAGAAAGCCCTTCGACAAGACGTCGATGCTGCGCAGGGCGTAGTGGGGAAAGAGGATCGACAGGACGGCGTGAGTCCAGCGCTCGGACGACAGGCTCGGATAGAATCGGCGGTGCAGCATCCAGAATTCGACGACGATCCGGCACATCAGAATCCAGACGGCGAGAAGGGTCAGAAAGAAGGGCGGGTCGTCCTCGAATCGCCAGTAGGAGTATGGCACGAGCAGAAAGACGGATGCGAAGAGGATGCTGGCATTCACGCGGAGCGGGAGCACGGACTTGAAGAAGAGGCGGGCTTTCCGCGCGGGCCGCCGCACGTTCAGATTGCGGGCGAAGAGTTTTGCGATCGCGGCCTCGCGCCCGCCGTAAGGGATTGATCGGAGACGATCGAGGACTCTCGAAAGATCGAGCGCCGCCGCCGCCGTCGCGCAGATGGCGAAGGGTTTGCCGTTGACGAGGAGACGGGATTCGTCGGCACCTATCGAATCGATGTCCTCCCACGCGAGAAAATGCGCGCCGGGCGGGGCGGCGAGGGATGGCCCCGGATTGGGATTTTCCCGGGAAAGGGGGGCGAGTCCCGATCGGTCCATCGAGAGGGGCCACGCCTGTCCCGCGAAAACCGTGCCGAACGGTGGCAGTGGCTGGAGAATGGCGAACCCCTTGCGGACGGCGTGAACATGCATCGCCGGCCGGCGTACGAGGAAACGCCGTCCCTGAAAGGCGAGCACCGCATAGCCCGAGGGCGGTAGCCAGACGAGGCAATCGCTCAGGTAGATCAGGATGAAGACGAACAAGAAGCTTTGACCGTCCGTCATGCGGGAGAGAGGGAGGAGGAGCGTGCGGCCACACCGGACACCGGTGGCCTGCCAGGGCCGGGTTCTACGATGGCCCCCGCGGCACCGCGGGGGGGAGTCCATGGAGCCAAGGCCTTCGCTCCGGTTCCGCCGCCAACGCTCCAAGGACAGGTCTTCATCCGCCGACTCAACTCCTGCAAGGCTACTGGCGGCGGCCAAAGATTCCCTTGAACACTTTCGCGATTCCGGCCACGACCACCGCCACGACCAGGATGGCCCCCTTGCCCAGCTTGGCGAAGAACTTGAAGAGCGTCGCAAGCAAACCCGTCTTGGCCGCTACCGCTGCTCCTCCTCCGACGATGAGAGCGGTGAGGCCGTACTCGGCAACCTTGTCCCCGCTGCGGTATTCGGCGTAGCGGTGGTTGTCCTGATACTGGAAACCGGCGATCAGTTTCTGATATTCCGGCAGGACCTCGTCGAGTATGTCGGGATCGCAGACGAGGACCGACTCCATCACGCCGTAGCGACCGAGGAGGCGGGTGTTGAAATTGACGGTGCGGCCCCCGCCTTCGCTTTCCAGTTCGAGCGCCCACTCGAGATTGTTGGTGGATTCGTTGTAGAAGGGCGGCTTCGCCCACCTGAGGGTGTTGAGGGCGGGATAGCCCATCTTTTTCCGCTCGGCGTTGGCGGGGGCGTCGTTCTCCTGCATCGATTTGAGGAGATCGCGGGCGAATGTCTCGTCGATCTGGTCTTTCTCGTCATCCTTGACATAGCCGCTTTTCTCGAATTCGAAGACGACGAACCAATCGAGGTTCTCGGGCGCGATCAACCCGTATTCGCGATCCGTCTTCAGATTGCCGAAGGCGGTCATCAGCTTCTGCGTCCCGTCCGTGCCCGTGAAGCGGTAGCCGGGCGGAATCGTGATCAGTGCCTCCGACTTCAGCTTGCCGACGCCGTCTCGCTGCCAGCCGAGGCTTTCCATGCCTTCCAGAAAGGCCTTCTGCGCCTCCTCCTCCGTCATCTCCCTTTCGGCGGGCGGGGTGTCCTGGGCATCGCCGCGGGAGGGGGCGGCGACGAGAGAAAGAATCGCCGATGCGGCGATTACGGCGCGGAACGAAGCAAGCGGTTTCATCGAATGCGATGATGATCGGAGAGGCCGAGCGATGGCAAGGGAAAAAACCGCCGACCAGGCGTTTCCGTGCCCCAGCCGGGCACGCATCGTTCGGGGGGCATGTCTTTCGAGGGCATGCGGGAATGGCACTGCCTTCAGCCCGTGCCGTTCTTCCCTGAGCCCGCTCCCAGCATGGCGGCGCCTGCTTGTATCGAGCCTTGCATTCGTTTGTCCTTTCCCGTAGCTTCAGCGCCCTTGTCCCCAATCCTCTGTGCCGACGACGCCCATGACCATGACTCTGAAATCCTCCCTTCTCGCCATCGCCGTGTCGATGGCCTCCCTCGATCCGGCCATGGCGGCCTCGGCCCTCGGGCTCGACACGGCCGAATGGACCCATCCCAGCCCCGAGGTGGTCGCCCAGGTCGAGGCGATGGAGGCCGCCATGGTGGCGGCGGCAAGGGGCGAATCGCCCACGGTGACGCTCCAGCAGGCCATCGACCGGATCCGCGAGCTGGCGGACAAGGGTAATGACAAGGACGCAATTTTCGCGATCGGCTTCCTGACGCAGCAGAGTCAGCAGCCGAACGCCCTCGCCGAGGCGATGTCCTACTACAAGCGGGCCGCCGACCTCGGCCAGCTCCAGGCGATGAACAACTACGGCTTCCTCCTTGCCGGCTCGAACCAGGACGTCGAGAAGGCCAAGGAGGGGATCGCCTTCATCAAGCAGGCCGCCGAGGGAGGCCTGAACGCCGCCCGCCGCAACATGGCTTCGATCTACCTGAACGGCCTCGGCGGGGAGGAGCGGAACCCCGACGCGGCCCTCGAGCTGCTGGAGAAAGCCGCCGCCGGCGGAGACGGGCAGGCCCAGTTCGAGCTGGCGCAGTTCTACCTCGAACTCGGTGGTCCCGAGCGGGTCGACGACGACAAGGCCTGGGACTGGCTGAACAAGGCCGCCGAAGCCGGGAATCCCAACGCGCTCGCGACGCTGGGTTCGGTGCTCTTCGACGGGAAGACCTTCGGCGCCCGCAAGATCGAGGCGGATCCCGCCAAGGCGGTGGAGAAATTCGCCAAACTCGCCGAGCAAGGAGTGCCGGCCGGGCTCCGGACCATGGGCGAACTGCACGCCGCCGGCCTCGCCGGGGTGGAGAAGGACTTCCCCAAGGCGCTCGACTACTTCAGCCGCGCTGCGCAGGGCAACGATGCCGCCGCGCAGGTCGCCCTCGCCGGCTACTACGACCAAGGCGTCGATCTCGACCCGCAGGACGGCAGGATCGACGTCGCGCCGAATGCCGCCGCCGCGCTGGATCTCTACCGTCTCGCGGCTCGTAACGAGGTGCCCTTCGCTCTCTTCAAGGTCGGCACCTTCTACGAGGAGGGGCGCTCAGTCGACCGGGACGTGCAGAAGGCCTTTGTCCACTACCTCCAGGCAGCGGGCGGAGGTTTCGCTCCGGCGATGCAGAAGGCCGGAACCTGCTATCTGAACGGCATGGGCACTCCCCGCGATCCCATCGCGGCGGCGGGCTGGTTCAACCGCGCCGCCGCCGTTGGCTTGCCCGAGGGGCTGCTGAGCCTCGGTGTGATGGCCGAGAGCGGGATGGTTCCGGTGGCCGCCGGCAGCACCCCGGCGAAGGCCTCCGCCGATGCCTACCGCCAAGTCCTGCAGGTCCTCCAGATCGCGGACCAGACCCGTTTCGAGGCGCTCATCCGCCTCGGCGGCATCTATTTCCGCGGTGCTCTTTCCGAGCCCGGAGCGGCGCCTGCCCCGGACTACGAGAATGCCTACAAGATGTTCAAGCAGGCCGCCGACCTCGCTCCCGAGAGTCCGCTCGCCGCGAACCTGCTGAAGGAGGCGGCGGCGAAGCTGACGCCGGAGCAGATCCAGAAGGCCGATGCCGAGGCCGCCGAAGCGGCTGCGGCGAGAAAGGCGGCCCTCCAGCAGGGATCTGCGGCTCCGGCGGGTGCCAATACGGTACCGGCGGTGCCCCGTGCCGAGCCGACAGGGGAAGGCGCGGATGGCAAAGGGAAGGAGAAGGCCGCCGCTCCGAGCGAGAGCGGGGAGGGGGAGAAGAAGCCCGGGTTCCGTCTGCCCTTCCTGGGGAGGTGAGCGGATTCGGGGGAGGGGGCTGGACCGCGAAGTGGAAAGTTCGAAATCTTTAGCAATTTCGACTTGCTTCATTCGGGATTTCCCCCATATTCCCGCCCTTCCCTAGCGTTACGCTTGAGACTCAAGCGACCCGTTCGTCTAAGGGTTAGGACACCGCCCTTTCACGGCGGTAATACGGGTTCGAATCCCGTACGGGTCGCCACTTTTTTCTCTGCTCAAGCACAACGCAAATTTCTGAGAATCAACGGATTCGAGGATTCTGCCCCTCGCGGCGACATGTCGCCACGGAACAAAGCGCGGGCATGTCTGGAATGGGGCTGGCTTACGCGCCATCCGGGCGTCGATGGCAACTCGTCGGAACGTTTGCACGTTCCGCTACGCCAGCCAGTTGTAGCGGAAGGTGCGAACCTTCCGCCAGATGGTGAGGACGGTCGAAGATCGACCTAAAGTCAGTGTCATTCCAGACATGTCCGTGCACTCCAAGTGCCACCAAACAGCCACCGGAAGGAGCGGGACTTTTCAAGTCCCGTTTGGTGGAAGGGGACTTGGAAAGTCCCGCTCCGTTGGCAGGGGGAGGCGCCTCAGATCATCCCCAGCTTCATCCGCCCCTCTTCGGAGATCATGTCCTGGTTCCACACGGGGTCCCAGACGATGTCGACGCGGGCGTTGCTGACGCCGTCGAGCATGAGGATCTTCGACTGGGCGTCGGCGGCGATGGTGGGACCCATGCCGCAGCCGGGGGCGGTGAGGGTCATCTTCACCTCGACCTCGATTCCACCTTCAGCCTTGTCGATCTTGCAGTCGTAGACGAGGCCGAGATCGACGATGTTCACGGGGATCTCGGGATCATAGACGAGCTTGAGCTGCTCCCAGACGGCCTTTTCGACATCGCCGGAGGCGAGGGCTTCCTGGGCGGCGGAGCGCTTGTTCTTTTCCGCTTCGAGGTCGATGCCGAGGGCGTCGGCGTTCTCCGCCTTGATGCGGGCGAGACCGAAGTTCGTCGCGACGGTGTAGGTGCCGCCGAGGGCCTGGGTGATCATCACCGGCGTGCCGGCGGGCAGGGAGACGAGGTCGCCGCTGGGGATCTGGATGGCTTCGACTTCGCGGGTGAGGATGATTTCTTCGTGCATGGGGAGACGCGCGGAGGCGCGGTGAAACGTAAAAGGTGAAAGGTGAAAAGTAAAAGGTCGAGTCAATCGAGTTTCACGACTTTGAGCTTTCCGGTTTTCAGGGGCGTGGCTTGGAAGGAACCCAGGAGGGTCTGGTCGGCGGCCGGAGAGGGTTCGGCGCCGATGTTCGGATTCCGGGTTTCGGAGTTCGGATTTTCCGCCGCAAGCGCTTCGCGCAGGGCACCCTCGACCATGTCGCCGCAGTGGAGCTTCATCGGGGGGAGGGGGCCGAGGGGCTTGGAGAGGTCGGCGGACTTGAGCTCGCGGGCCTCGTCCACGGTTTTGCCCTTGAGCATCTCGGTGGCCATGCTCGCGACGGCGATGGCGGTCTGGCAGCCGAAGCTCTGGAAGGAGGCGCGGTCGATGATCTTCCGGCCGTCCTTTTCGGTGAATTTCAGCCACATCCGCACCATGTCGCCGCATTCGGGGTTGCCGACGGTGCCGACGGCGTCGGCGTCGGGCATTTCGCCCATGTTCTGCGGATTGGCGAGGGCGGCTTGGATGAGGTCTTCGGGGTTTGTCATGGTGGCGGATCTCTTACTCTTTACTCCTTGCTCTTACTCTTTACTCGATCGGATTGCTGGGGACGCTCGATTTGGAGTAAGAGCAAGGAGTAAAGAGTAGGGAGTAAGAGGATGAGTAGGAAACGGAATTCAATTCTCGAACTCGAGCTGGTACCGTGCGATCGAGGAATCAACCTCCCGGGCATACGCGTCGATGCCGCCGCGGAGGGCGCGGGCGCGCTTGAAGCCGTGGCCGGCGAGGTAGGCGCAGGCGTCGAGGGAGCGGTCGCCTTTGTGGTCGTAGAGGACGACGAGGCGGTCCTTGGACTCGGTCGCGAAGATCGACTGGAGGAGCTCGTTGCTGAAGAGTTCGGAACCGGGGAGGGCGACGGCCTCGTGCTCCTCGCGGGTCCGGAGGTCGATCAGGCGCGGTCCGGGCGTTTCCGCCAGCGCGGCGGCGAGCTCGGCCGGGTCGATGAGGAGGGCCTGGTCGTGTTCATGGGCCTCGAGAATGTGGGCGACGACTTCGTCGACGGGCAGGTCCTCGTTGCGGGCGCAGACTTCCGCGAGGGTCTCGGCCTCGTCGTAGGCGCAGCTGCGGCAGCCGCCGATGTGGTAGCGGGCGAAGAGGGCGCGCTTTGCGCCAGGGTAGGTGGCGAGGATCTCGCCCATGGTGGTGGATCCGTCGAGGGCGGAGGCTGCGGCAAGGGTGGCCATGGGCGGAATATGCCCCGAAGCGGGCCGCTTGGCATTTGAAATTTGAACTTTGCCCCAGGTGCGGGGAAGGTGCGCCATGAAACGCCATGTCCCCGGACCCTGGAGCAACCCCCAGGTCTACCTGCTGCCCAACCTGATGACGGCCGGCAACCTCGCCTGCGGCTTCAGCGCGGTGATGGCCATCTTCAAGGGAATGCAGGATCCGGCGGGCGGGGCGCGGGACTTCCACATCGCGATCTTCCTGATCCTCGGGGCCTGTCTCTTCGACGCGCTCGACGGACGCATCGCCCGGATGAAGGGGCAGGAGTCGATGTTCGGGCGGGAGTTCGACTCGCTCGCGGACATCATCTCCTTCGGGATCGCCCCGGCCCTGCTGGTGATGGACATGGTGCTGAAGTCCTTCGACGATCGCCTCGGCTGGACCATCGCCTTCGTCTACCTGCTCTGCGGAGCGATGCGTCTGGCCCGCTTCAACTGCCTCGCCCAGGCGGTGGCGGAGGGGAAGAGCGGGAGCTCTTCGCGCGATTTCGTCGGCTTTCCCATTCCGGCGGCAGCGGGTCTGATCGCCTCGCTGACGCTCTTCATGCTGTGGATGAACGAGGGCTCCAAGAACGTGGGGGCGTGGAAGTATCTGCTGGTGGTCATCATGCCGCTGCTGTCGTTCATGATGCTGAGCGAGTTCACGTATCCGAGCTTCAAGGCGATGAACTGGCGGGCGAAGCGCTCGCTGGTGTGGCTTTTCGCCGCGATTCTCGTGTTGGTCTGCGCGGTGAACTTCGTGGAGTTCGTGCCGCTGCTCATTTTCCTGGCCTATCTCGTCTACGGCCTGGTGCGGCCTTGGGTCTCGCGCGAGTGGCGCCGGGAGATCGAGGAGGGCGTCGGGGAGATCGGCGAAGAGCCCGTCGAGGCGGAGGTTTCCGAATCTCCCGTAGCGGACGAGGTTCGAGAGCTGCTTGATGAGGCGGGGGAGACGGAGGGCGCAGCTTGATCTCTTGCTCCTTACTCGTTCTCATACTCATACTCTTACTCCATCGAACTGCCGAGGGACGCTTGGTTTTGAGTAAGAGCAAGAGGATGAGCAAGAGTAGGAGGGGATTGACCGCAGGCCACTCTGCGCTATGAATGGCGCATGGACTATCTGCACGATCTCTTTTCGCTGGAAGGAAAAACCGCCGTCGTCATCGGGGGCACCGGGACGCTCTGCGGCGAGATGGCGCTGGGGCTCGCGCGGGCGGGCGCGGTCGTCGCGGTGGTGGGCCGCAGCGAGGAGAAGGGCGCGGAGCGGCTCCGCGAGATCGACGCGGCCGGGGGAAGGGCCTTCTTCGTCCCCGCCGATGTGGCCGACCGCGACTCGCTCCAGGCCCTGCTCGACGAAGTCGTGGAGAAACAGGGACGCGTCGACATTCTCGTGAACGGAGCGGGGGTGAACTCGCCGACGCCAGTGCTGGAAATCGAGGACGAGGAGTTCTCGCGCATCCTCGACATCAATCTCGGGGCGATCCTGCGGAGCTGCCAGATTTTCGGCAGGCACATGCTCGGGCACGGAGGTGGCTCCATCATCAATCTCGGCTCGATCTCGGGCCTCGGGCCGCTCAGCCGCGTCTTCACCTACTCGGCGAGCAAGGCCGCGGTCCACAATCTCTCCAAGAATCTCGCCCGCGAGTGGGCGGAGCAGGGCGTACGGGTCAACACCCTCGTGCCGGGCTTCTTCCCCGCCGAGCAGAACCGCAAGGTCCTGAACGAGTCGCGCGTCGCGGCGATCATGGGCCATACCCCCGCGAAGCGCTTCGGCGAGCCCCACGAGCTGATCGGGGCCACCCTGCTGCTCGCTTCGGAGAAGGCCGGGTCCTTCATCACCGGCATCGAGATGATCGTCGATGGCGGTTTTTCGGCAATGTCGATCTGAGGCGTCGCACGGCGGAAGGATGGAGATGGCTATCGAGCTGTCCGCCGAAGGTTGGTGGTGGGCTGGTTTCGGGCATTCCGTCGGTGTGTTCCCGCCCGGAGAGACATTCGTCAGTCCCGTTTTTAGCAGGGCAAGAGGAACGTTTTTCTAATTTGACAGCACAAATGATTGTAAGGCATTCTTTCCCAAAGACTATGAAGCACGCATTCCTCATCGGTACCGTATTTGCTGCCGTCTCCATCACCACCGCCGCCGCCGGCATCGTCGGCCACACCTTCACCGGAGTGACGATTCAAACTCCCATCGCTCCGATTCCCCACATGCCGGAGGACCTGATCGCCGAGTTTCCTCATGGGACGAAATGGACGCTACGCGTCGAGTGGGACGACGCCTCCGCTCCCTTGCCCGGTTCCGGCTACCGTCTCACGAAGATGACGCTTACCCTCCAAGGCAAAAACGGAGAATGGACAACCAGCTCGCTCCCCGACAAGGCATTGCTTGGCCTCGGCAAGTGGGCCAATGAAGACGAGATGCAATTCACCAGCGGTGGAAATCCCGAGGACCATACAATCCAAACGATTGGTAGCAAGGAAACCCGCAGTGTGAACCTAGTTCTCCAGGATCCGACCCGCACCGCGATCGCCAGCACGACCTCCGCCCCGCGCGCGATCGATCTGAAGAAGTGGGATCTCTCCCCCTTGAAGAGCTATCTCAAGTTCTATCTGGACAACAGTGCCAATCAGTATATCTACGGTCGTATCGATTCCACAGCGGCCGAACCGGACATTTCGGTGAGCCAGCCAAGGGGCAAGAACCTGCGGGATGGCAAATCGACCGTTTCCTTCGGCAGGGCGAAGGTCGGCAAGAAGGGCGGGACGAAGACCTTCGCCATCCGCAACGACGGGGGAGCGGCGCTCGAGAAGCTCGCAGTGAAAGTTTCCGGCAAGGCAAGGAAGGACTTCGTCGCCAGATCGCCCTCGAAGAAGAAGCTTGCCCCCGGAGGGAGCGCGACGGTCAAGGTGCGGTTCCAGCCGAAGACGGCCGGCAAACGGGCGGCTCAGCTCAAAATTCTCAGCAACGACCCGGACGAGCGTTCGTTCGACATCAAGCTCGCCGGCAAGGGAGTTGCCCCCTGACCCGAATGGCACGGGATTAAGAGAAGGCACTGACCGCCTGGGGGCGCCAAATCCTTACTCGTCCGATGGATTCGGTAGGAACGCACCATCGGGGCGTCCGCGTCGGATGGCCCGTGCTTCCGTGACGGACGCTACCACGCTTCGCGCCAAAACGGGTCGCCGCCCCTCGTTTCGTCGAGAATATGCCTTGATCCTGCGCTGCTGGCAGCCCCGGAACTGCGAGCCCCACTTGTCCTGACGCCTATGGGCGGGAACCCATGCGACAGTCGGGGAACGTCCCGTTTCCTGGGTCAAATCACCCGGTCGTTCCCGCCGTCGACGGGCACCTGCGCGCCGGTGGTCTTGCCGAAGAGCGGGCTGGCCATGGCGGCGACCATGTTGCCGACGTC
>CAYSZN010000022.1:0-16041 GCA_964435425.1 uncultured Akkermansia sp.
AAGAATATTCGTGTTCATTTGTGTCCATTCGTGGTCCAAATCCAAATTGAACGAAATGAAGTGAGTCGGGAGGTTTGGGAACATCAGCGAAGATCAGCGTCCATCAGCGGTCCCGGCCAAATTCGGATTTCGAGCTTCGGGTTTCGGATTTCCCCATCGGATGGCCGATTGATCCCCGGCCATTTTCTGCGATACTTCCGGCAGAGTCCCCCCATGATTGCCAAGCCCAGCTCCTTCCTTCTCCTCCACGCCGTGGTGGCCCTGTCCGTCTCCGTGGCGGGATTTGGGTTCGCGCAGGACGCCGAGGAGGCTCCGGCCACGCCCGAGCGCATCGACCTGGCGAATTTCCCAGGCGAGCTCATCGACAAGGTCGTCGTGCCGATCCCGGCCGAGATCTTCGCGGTGCTCGACAAGCTCGACGAACCCGACTGGAACAGCGGGATCGCCCTGCCGCCGGAGCGCCCCCGCGGCGGCGAGCGCTCCATCCTCGCCCTCACGTTCGGCGGGCTCGTCGCCGAAGGCTTCATCGCGGTGCAGGCGAAGAACGCGGGCGAGATCGAGACCATCGGAAAGCGCGTCCTCTCTCTGTCCGAGTCCCTGGGCCTGGCGGGCGCGGTGCGTCCCCACAGCCTGGCCATCATCGAGGCGGCGGGCAACCGGGACTGGGCGCGGGTGCGCGACGAGCTCGACGCGACCCAGCAGACCGTGCGCACCACGATGGAGCGACTGCGGGACGAGGAGCTCGCCGATCTCGTCAGCCTCGGCGGCTGGCTGCGGGGGACAAACGTGGTCACCGCCTTCATCGGAAACTCCTACAGCGAGGACAAGGCGGAGCTGCTGAACCAGCCCGGACTGATCGCTCATTTCCGCGGCATGATCGCCTCGATGAGCGGTCCGGCCGCCTCCTCTCCGGAGATCCGTGCGATCGCCACCGGACTCGCCAGACTGGAGGCGATCATCGCCGAGCCCGGCAATCTCGCGGAGGAGGAAGTCAAGCAGCTCCGCGACATCAGCCGCAGCATGCTCGAGGAATTCTATTTCGAGAAGGAGACCGCCGCCGGCTCCGCCAACTGAACCGCCTGTGACGACACTCCGGATGAAGCCTTCCCCCAGAACCCTCGCGATCGCCCTTGCCGCCGTCCTCTCCCTCGGTGGGGCGGTGGTGTATGGCTTCGTCAACGAAGCGATCTCAATGGCCCTCGAGGCGGCCGAGCCCTACGTCGACCAAGGCTTCGAGGTGCGGGAGGACAACTGGTCGGGCGAGGTCGAGCCGGGCAAGCCGCTCCTCATCCGGCACCAGCTCTTCCGCGGAAACGAATACTGGTTCTGGGCGGGCACGAGCTGGCCGGGGGCCACGGTCCAGATCGACATCTTCGACAGCGAGGGCAATGCGGTCGGCCTCGAGTCGTTCGCCCGCGGCTCCTTCGCCGGCGTGCGCGCCCTGCCGCAGAAGACGGCGACCTACTTCATCCGTGTCGTGGCGAGCTATGAGAAAAAGGGCAAGGGGCTGACCGCCGCGGAGCGGGGAGCCAGCGATCCGGTCGAAGGCGTCGGCGAGTTCACCGGCGTGGTCGACTGGGGCGTGGTCTACGGCTATCGCTGAGCGCCGTCATCGCAGGTATGGCCGACAAGACCCTAGAGTTCGAAACGCCGCATTTCCTCCACGGACTGTTTGCGGACGACCTCTCCCTGCTCAAGGAGCTCGAGGCCAAGCTCGGCGTCACCGTGACGACGCGCGATTCGTGGATCCGCTTCGAGGGCGAGCCGGACCGGGTCGAGGCGGGGGCGGCCGTCCTCGCCGACCTCGAGGAGGCCCGCCGCAAGGGTGGCTCGATCAATGCGCATTCCTTCCGCTATGCGCTCGGCACCGCCGCCGAGTCGTTCGCCAACCGGCACGGGGAGCCCGGACTGAAGGTCGCCGACCTGTTCCGGCACCGGCTCCTCGGGAGCGGCTCGAAGCCGGCGGTGACGCCGCGCACGGCGAACCAGCTCGCCTATGTCGAGGCGCTCGATGGCAGCGACGTCGTCTTCGGGATCGGCCCGGCGGGCACGGGGAAGACCTTCCTGGCCATGGCCTACGCCCTCGACCTGCTGAAGAGCCGCCAGATCGAGCGCATCGTCCTGACGCGTCCCGCGGTGGAGGCGGGCGAGGCCCTCGGCTTCCTTCCCGGCGCGCTCGAGGAGAAGGTGCTGCCCTACCTGCGTCCGCTCTACGACGCGATGAACGAGATGCTCGATGGGGCCGAGTCGATCCGCTTTGCCGAGAAGAATCTGATCGAGATCGCTCCGCTCGCCTACATGCGCGGGCGCACCCTCAACCGCGCCTGCGTCATCCTCGACGAGGCGCAGAACGCGAGCAGGGAGCAGATGTTCATGTTCCTGACCCGTCTCGGCGAGGGGTCGAAGTGCATCGTCACCGGCGACCCGTCTCAGATCGACCTGCGTCCGAAGAGCCGCAGCGGCCTGCTCGAGGCGATGGCGCTGCTGGAGGGGATCGAGGGCGTGGCCTTTGTCCGTTTCGAGGGCAGGGATGTCGTGCGCCATCCCGTGGTGGCGCGGATTATCGAGGCGTATGAGAAGGGGAGGGGTTGATGGCTGTTTCTTCCTCCTACTCTTACTCTTTACTCCTACTCCTTACTCCCCGGCTTGGAGCAGGAGTAAGAGTAAAGAGTAGGAGTAAAGAGTAAGAGTCTCTGGAGGAAACTCACTCCTCCGCCCTCCTGCCGTGGAGGCAGGCGCCGATCTCCCGCTCGATCCGGGCGAGGCGGTCCTTGTCGACGATCTTCCTCTCCGTGTTCGAATCCACGAGGTAGAAGCGGTCGATCGCCGCGCCGGCCTGGGTGCTGATGCGTGCATTGAGAACCTCGGCGTCGAGGTTGCCGAGGATGGTGAAGATGTCGTAGAGCAGGCCGATGCGGTCCTGCGCCTGGATCTCGAGGACGGTGGAGGCCTCGTCGTCGTCGTTGTGGAGGGAGACCCGCTGCGGGATGTCGAAGTTCGGCGGCTCCTCCCGAATGATGGAGGGCGCGACGCGGTTCTGGATGAGGGAACGGAAGTTCACCTGCTTTTCCCCGACGTCGAACTCCTGTTCGAGGAGCTTCTCGATGCGCTCGATCTCGCGCGGGGAGGTGACGGGATTGAAGGTCGCCGTGCAGATCCGGAAGATGTTCAGGACGAGGTCGTCGGCGCGGGTGTAGAGATCGGCGGAGAGGATGTTCAGGTTCCGCGCGGCGAGGGCTCCGGCGACTTTGGCGAGGAGATGGTGGCGGTTCCACCCCGCGACTTCGAGCAGGCTGTAGCCTTCGTTGGGCCTCGCCTCCCAGCCGAGGACGGGGACGAGGCTCTCGTTCGTCGTCTTCCGCACCTGGCGGAAGAAGCGGTGGAAGAGCTTGAGGTGGCGCACGATGCTGCTCACGCCGCGGTGGCGGAAGTAGCGCTCCGGCATGGACGCGAAATGCGCCTCGACCTCCTCGCGGTAGTGGGCGGGGAGCTTCTCGAGGGTCTCCCGCTTCGTCTCGGCGAGGGGGCGGGTGAATTCCTGCCGGTATTTGCCGCGGTCCTCGAAGTAGGAGGCGGTGCGGCGGTGGAGCTGGGCCATCAGGGAGGCCTTCCAGTCGTTCCACGCCTCGTCGTTGGTGCCGTTCGAGTCGACGTAGGTGAAGAGGTGCAGGGCCTCCATCCAGGAGACGCTCTTCATCGCGGCGGCGAAGTTCGCGATGGTCTTGAGGTCGCCGATGTCCATGGTCGTGGACGTCTTCCAGAAGGTGAGGTGGTGGTCGACGAGGAACATGACGAGCCGCAGGCGGTCGCCGCGGTAGCCGAGGCGGCGGCAGACCTGGGCGGCGAGGAGGGCGCTGGCGTCCTCGTGGTGGCGCACGTTCTCGGCCCGGCCGGTGTCGTGCATGAGGAGGGCGAGGTAGAGCGCCACGGGGTCCTCCATGTCCTGGAAGATGCGCTTGAAGAACAGCTTCTTCGGATCCTCGGTGAGGATGAGCGAGTCGAGGATCTCGATGCAGCGCAGGGTGTGCTCGTCGGCGGAGTAGCGGTGGAAGAACTCGTGCTGGACGAGGTCGGTGAGCTGGCCGAACTCCGGCAGGTAGCGCCCGAGGAAGCCCATCCGGTGCATGCGGCGGAGGATGTGGGCGACCTGGCCGCGGTTCTGCAGGATCTCCTCGAAGGTGTCGCGGATCGCCCGGGTCCGGCGGAAGTTCCCGTCGATGCGGTCCCAGCTCAGCTTGAAGAGCCGGCGGATCTCGGGGCTGGTGCGCAGGTTGCGCCGCTGCGTATGGAGGAAGAAGCGCATCATCCGCGCGGGATCCTCCTCGAAGATCCGCTCGTTCTCCGGATAGATCAGGCCGCCCTTCGCGTAGAAGCCGTCGAAGGACTCCTCCACTGTGCTCTGCCGGGCGAGGAAGTGGAAGACGGGGATGCGCTTCGTGTCGTCGCCGACCACCTCGAGCTCGAAGGCCTGCATCAGCGAGGTGCTGTGATGGAAGAGATTGCGGGTGTGGCGGTAGTAGTCGCGCATGAAGGCCTCGCTCCGCCGTAGGATGTTCGCGCCGGGAAAGTCGAGCTTCGTCGCGACGACTCCCTGGAGCCGCAGGGTGAGGATGTCGCCCGGGGTGCCCTGCTGGCTGTAGTGCAGCTCGTTGCGCACGCGGACGAGGAACTCGAAGGCCTCCTCGATCTCCGTGTAGGCGATGCCGGTCAGCCTTCCCTGCCTCACCAGATCCCCCAGATCCCGGGACTTGCGCAGCACCCACAGCACCCAGACGAGGTTGTGGTGGTCGCGGAGGCCGCCGCAGCCCTCCTTCACGTTCGGCTCCTGGAGGTGCGGGGTGTTCCCGTACTTGTGGTGCCGGGCGCGGATGTCGCGGCTGCGCTCGGCGAGGTAGCTTTTCTCGTGGCCGCGGATGCAGTGAGCGAAGAAGGCCTCCTCGAAGCGGGCGAAGAGGCCGGGATCCCCGACGACGAGGCGGGCGTCGAGCAGGGTCGTCTTGGTCTGGTGGTCCTTGTTTGCGAACTGGCAGGCCTCCTTGATCGAGCGGACGGGATAGCTGACCTTCAGGCCGAGGTCGAAGAGCAGGGTCGAGATCCGCTGGACGAGCTCCTCGACGGCCGGCGGCAGCTTCATGGACGAGCCGGGCACGAGGAACTGGAGGTCGATGTCGCTGCCCGGATTGAGCTGGCTCCGCCCATACCCGCCGCTGGCGATGATCGTGACGGGGTGCTCCTGCCCCGTCTGCTCGACCGCGCCCGTCTCCGAGAGAAAATGATGGAAGAGGTCGGTCAGGAGCACATCCATCAGGGCGGACCGTCGGGCCACGGTTTCCAGTCCGCTGCTTCCGGCGGTGTGGGCGTCGCGGATCTCCTTCCGGCCCGTCTTGAGAAACTCCTTGTAGATCGCGAGGGGACTGCGCCGCTCGCCCGACGACGCCTTCACCGCGTCGAGGGTTTCGTCCGCCCGTCTCCGGGCGGCTTCAAGGAGTTCGGAATGGGACATGCGGCGGCGAATAAAGGGGCAGTCCGCCACGTTTGCGAAGACTATTTGCGGCCTGCCGACCGCGCCGGGCGGACCAAAGAGGGTCGGGTCGCCCGGTCAAGAGGGTTGTTTCCTCCCTCTCCCACCGTTCAAAAGCGCGGCAGGGGCTCGACTCGGCGCGCCTTCTGGACGGGCGCGGGAGGCTGCGGAGCGGGGATGCGTCCTTCGGGCTGGGCGGTAGGCGCGGGGGCCGAGGCGGCGGGAGCGATCGGCTGCGCGACGATGGTCGCCGGGGTGCGGCTGGCGGGCGTCCGGACCGGCTCGCGGGCGGGCGGAGGCACGGTGTCGGCCGTCTTGCGATCGATGGGTGCCTCGTGCCGCTTCAGATTGGGATGGTAGGCGAGGGCGTCCTGGTAGTTCAGCCACATCGCGTTCTTGGCAGCTAGGAGTCCCAGCAGGACCGTTGCGATGGAGAGGCCGAAACCGATGCGGTTCCTCTGGATGCCGATCATGAGGGTGGCGAAGGCGCAGAGAACGAGCAGGCGGAACTGCCACGAGGCCGCCACCCAGGCGTTCGTGTTCCGGTTGAAGTCGGTGGCCCGGGTGGAGGCCTCGCGCTTGTAGACCTGCTCGAGGCGGGGCTTGGCGGCGAGGCGGGCGTCCTTGTAGGGGAAATGGATCAGCGCGGCGGAGCCGACGACGACGAGGGCGGCGACCTGCAGGCGGGGCGCCTTGATGAAGTAGCCGGTCACGAGCATGGCCACCCCAGCGAGGAGACCGTAGGAGATGAGGGGCTCGAGGGCGAGGTAGCGGTATTCGGGATCGGCGTAGGCCCCCAGCAGCTTCTCGATTTGGATGATGAACTCGCTCATGGCAGGTCGGATCGAGGGAGGGATCAGAAGAGGCTGGGCTGGTCGCCTACGGCGGAGGCGGGGGGATTCAGCCCGAGCTTCCGGTAGGCGAGGGGCATGGCGCAGCGGCCGCGCGGGGTGCGCTTGAGGTAGCCTTTCAGGATCAGGTAGGGCTCGTAGACCTCGTTGATCGTGGCTTCGTCCTCGCCGACGGCCACGGCGATGGAGTTGATGCCGACGGGGCCGCCGTGGTACTTGTGGACTACGGCCTCGAGGATACGTTTGTCCATCTCGTCGAGGCCGTCCTCGTCGATGTCGAGCATGGCGAGGGCGTCGCGGGCGACGGTGCGGGTGATGGCGTTGTCGGCCCGGACCTGGGCGTAGTCGCGCACCCAGCGGAGGAGGCCGTTGGCGATGCGCGGCGTGCCGCGGCTGCGGGCGCCGATCTCGAGGGCTCCGGCCTCCTCGATCGGCACTCCCAGCAGCGAGGCGGAGCGGCGGAGGATGACGACGAGCTCCTCGGGGGAGTAGTAGTCGAGCCGGTTCGTGATGCCGAAGCGGGAAAGGAGGGGCCTCGTCAGCATCCCGGCCTTGGTCGTGGCGCCCACGAGGGTGAACTTCGGCAGGGAGAGGGAGATGGAGCGGGCGCTCGGCCCCGAATCGATGATGATGTCGAGCTTGTAGTCCTCCATCGCCGGGTAGAGGTACTCCTCGATCGCGGGGTGCAGGCGGTGGATCTCGTCGATGAAGAGGAAGTCGCCGTGCTGGAGGTTCGTGAGGATCCCGGCGAGGTCGCCCGCCTTCTCGATCTGCGGGCCGCTCGTAAGATGGATCTCCGTGCCGAAGGCTCGCGCGAGGATGTGGGCGAGGGTGGTCTTCCCCAGCCCGGGTGGGCCACAGAGGAGGACGTGGTCGAGCGCGTCGCCCCGGCCCTTGGCCGCCTCGACCATCAGCATGAGGCGCTCCTTCACCTTCGCCTGGCCGCAGAACTCCGCGAAATCCGGCGGACGCAGGCTTTGCTCGAACTCCCGTACCGGCTGTCCGGACGGGTCGCTGGGGGTAGGGGAGGCCACAGGAAAGGGAAAAGATTCCGGGTTCTAAATAATTAGGTTTTCCAGAAAATAAAGATAACCTAAAAATTATAAAAGTCGATAGGTTTCGCTTGCGCGGTCTTCGATTTACGATAATCGATTGCGGAATGCGGGAATCGGTCGTTTAGTTGGCTCGATTCCTGCCTTTCCGCATCGGCGTCCGGAGCAAATTCCAACTTGACGGGAAGCATTGCGCTTCTATTTAAGTGGGTTTGTTCCAGCACTCTTGCGGGGGCAAGCACGAACACTCCCCGCACGCACCGGAACAGACTCCAGCGCCAATGAATTTCCCGAGAACCGCCCGATTCCCAGCCCTTTCCCGTACGCTTCTCCCCGTCGTGTGCGGCCTCCTGCTCTCTCTGGTGGGCTCAAGCGGGCTCCTTGCCCAGGACGGTGCGACTGTGAAGTCCATCGATGTCCGCTACGTGGGCAACCAGACGGTGGCCCCTGAGCGCATTCTCTCCCACATGTCCACCCGGGTCGGTGACAAGCTCTCCATGGCCCAGATCGACGAGGATGTGAAAAGCCTCTACGCCAGCGGCGATGTCGAGAACGTCCGCATCCTCGCGGAACAGACCGGCGGCGGCGTTGCGCTGATTGTCGTGGCGCAGACCCGGGCGGTCTACGGTGGCGTCGAGTTCATCGGAAACACTCTCATCGAGACGTCGAAACTGGCGAAGAAGGTCGATCTGAAGGTCAACAAGCCCATCGATGACTCCGTTCTCCGCACGGCCCGCGAGGAGATCCAGGAGATGTACCGCAAGAAGGGCTTCTCCGAGGCGACCGTGACCTACGCCATCAGCGCGCCCACGGCGGAGGGCTACTCCAATGTCGTCTTCACCATCGACGAGGGCACCCAGGGCGTGCTGCGCAACATCGAGTTCGTCGGCAACAGCGCGTTCCCCTCCTCCAAGCTGAAGGAGCAGATGAGCCAGAAGGAGAGGGGCATCACCACGATCTTCAGCAAGTCCGGATCGACCGATCCCGAAACCCTCGCCCAGGACGTCCGCGCGATCGAGGACTTCTATCGCGACCACGGCTATCTCAACGCCCGCGTCGTCAATGTCTCCCGCATGCGCGTCGATGCCAAGCACGTCGACGTGGTCCTCACCATCGACGAAGGGCAGACCTACACCGTCGACAGCATCGCCGTGAGCGGCGTCACCATCCTCGACATGCAGCAGGACGTCCTTCCCTTTCTCAAGACCGAGGCGGGCAGCTCCTTCGCGGGCAACAAGCTCAAGGACGACATCAAGCTCATCACCGACCAGTACGGTGCCCGCGGCTATGCCGAGGCCCGTGTGACACCCCGTCTCGACGACGCTGGAAACGGCGCGGTCCGGGTCGTCCTTGATGTGACCGAGGGACGCGCCTACAAGGTTGGCCAGGTCCACATCGAGGGCAACGACAAGACCAAGGACCATGTCATCCGCCGCGAGCTGCCGCTTGAGCCCGGCCAGATGTACGACACCACCAAGACCGACGTGACCCAGCGCCGTCTCGATAACATGAACTACTTCTCCAACGTCGAAGTCATGCCGGTGGACACCAGCTACATCGACGAGAAGGATCTGCTCATCCGCGTGGTGGAGAAGCCGACCGGCACGATCAACTTCGGTGCCGGCTTCAGCTCCATCGACAACCTCACCGGCTTCTTCGAGGTGACGCAGTCGAACTTCGACCTCTTCGATCCGCCGAGCTTCTCGGGTGGCGGCCAGCGCTTCCGCTTCAGCGTCCGCGCCGGTTCGGAGCGCAAGGATGTCAGCGTGTCCATCACCGAGCCTTGGTTCATGGGGCACCGCCTCGCCTTCACCACCGAGGCCTACTACCGCGACCTCCTCTTCCTCAGCGACCAGTACGACCAGACCAACTACGGCCTCGCCTTCTCCCTGCGGAAGTCCGTCGGCGAGCACACCTACGTCGTGGGCGACTACCGCATCGAGAAGATCGAGATCGACGCCGAACGGAACGCCTCGCCTGCCTTCCTTGCGGAAGAGGGCGAGTTCACCAAGAGTTCGCTCGGCGCGAGCATCGTGCGCGACACCCGTGACAACGTCTTCCTGCCCCGCGAAGGGCACAAGGTCTCGGCGGGCTTCGAGTTCGTCGGCATCGGCGGCGACGTCGACGACACCATCGCGACGATCAGCGGGGCGCAGTACTTCACCCTTCCTGGCGACATCATCATCAGCCTGAACGGAGAGTTCAACCACTCCACCGACGGCGACCATCTCTTCACCCGCCACTTCCTTGGCGGTGCCAACACCCTGCGCGGCTTCGACTACCGCGATGTGGGTCCGCGCGATCCGGTCAGCGGCGAGGTGCTCGGGGGCAACACCTCCTGGTATGGTACGGCGGAAGCCACCTTCCCCATCGTCGAGAAAATCCGCTTCGCCTCCTTCATCGATGTCGGCGAGGTCTCCGATGGACCGCTCGGCTCCGTCGGCGGCGGCCTCAACTCCGACTGGGGTATCGGCCTTCGCCTCTTCATTCTGGGGAGCGCTCCGGTGCGTCTCGACTATGCCTTCCCTCTGCAGACGGATACGTTCAACGACGACGACGGAGGACGCTTCCAGTTCACGATGGGGGCGACGTTCTGATCCGGTCGGTCGCGGCGGAGAGTTTCTCTAAGAATCCCCGCCTTCCTCCCGTTTGATCAACGGCCGTCCGACAGAATCGACAGGATTCCGGCGTGCCCCTCCTCGACCGAACTTTTCCGAAACCATCTCCATGAAACGCCACCTGCCCTTTCTGCTTGCCGCCATCGTCCTGCCTTTCGTCGTCTCAACGGTCTCGGCCCAGGAATTGAAGATCGCCGTGGTCGATATGCAGGAGGCCCTGAACCAATACTACAAGACCGACATCCAGGTGAAGCAGATCAACGATCTTGCCGACGAGAAGCGCAAGAACCTGGACGAGCGTCAGGCTGCCTACCAGCAGATGACCAATCAGATGGCGGAGCTCGACACGATCTACAAGGACACCGCCCTCTCCGAGGCGAAGCGGAAGGATGCCCTCGAAAAGCTCCAAGCCCTCTTCCAGGAGCGCAACGCGAAGGGCAAGGAGATCTCGGACGCCCAGCGCAAGGCCTCCGCCGAGGTCATGACCGCGCGCCAGGAGATGGAGGCGACCCTCGTCGACGAGATCAAGAAGACGGTCGACTCGATCGTGCAGGCGCAGGGGCTCGACCTCGTCTTCGACAAGTCCTTCCTCCCGAAGGCGAACAAGGCCATCCTCTACACCTCTCCCAATGTGAAGGACCTCACCGCCGAGGTCGTGGCCGCGCTCAATGCCGGTGCTCCCGCTGGAACGAAGCCGGCGGCAGGATCGAACTGAGGATCCGGTCTCTCCGCTGCGAAACCGGTCTTGCCGGGACTCCATTGCCCTTCCGATGAACACCACGGTTGGCGAGGTCGCGGCGATGGTCTCCGGGGAGCTGCTCCGCGGCGAGCCTTCCCATCCCTTGGGCAATTTCGCCGCCCTCGACCAGGCCGACGCCTCCTGCGTCAGCTTCTACGGCAATCCGAAGTACCGCGAGCAGCTCGCGCGGACCCAGGCTGGACTCGTCCTCGTGCCCGAGGGCGAGCACGAGGCTCCCAATGCCTCCGCCCTTGTCCGCGTCGCCAATCCGGTCCTCGCCTTCGACCAGATTGTCCGCGCCTACGGCACCCTGCCGTCTCCCTTCGAGCCGGGCGTTTGCGGCACCGCCTTCGTCCATCCCGAAGCCGGGCTCGACCCCGCCTTCGTCTCGGTGGGACCGAATGCCTCGGTTCTGCGTGGAGCCAGGATCGGCAAGGGCACCCGCATCGGTGCGGGGGCGGTGATCGGCGAGGGAGCGGAGGTCGGCGAGGACTGCGTCATCGGTCCGAACGTGACCGTCTGCCAGGGCTGCATCGTCGGAAACCGCGTCATCCTCCATCCCGGCGTTGTCATCGGGGGGGACGGCTTCGGCTTCGAATTCGTCGACGGCCGCCACCGCAAGATCGAGCAGCTCGGCATCGTGCGCATCGGCGACGAGGTCGAGATCGGTGCCTCGACCACGGTGGACCGGGCCCGCTTCGGCGAGACCGTGATCGGCGAGGGTACCAAGATCGACAACCAGGTCCAGATCGGCCACAACTGCCTGATCGGGAAGCACTGCATCATCGTCGCGCAGACCGGCATCTCCGGCAGCACCCGCATCGGGGACTATGTCGTCCTCGCCGCCCAGTGCGGCGTGGCGGGGCATCTCGTCATCGCCGACCGCGTCACCTTCGGAGGGCGCAGCGGGGTCATCTCCTCGATCGAGGAGCCGGGCGGCACCTACTTCGGCTACCCCGCGCGGACGCTGAAGGAAGACCGTCGCGAGGCGATGCGCGTCAAGCAGCTCGGCAGCCTCATGAAGCGGGTCAAGGATCTTGAGATGCGTCTCGGTGGCTGGGTGGATTAGCCTGACAGGGAAGAGGATAGTCGGGGGGGACGGCATCGGCGAGTCTTGTTTTTGGCGCAAGCCGCTCATTTTCAGCCTATCGACTCCCGTCTATCAACTCTCGGCGCTGGCTTTGGGACTGGGGTTCGTTCCAGGAGAGTCGATGGGTAGGGCGAGGGAAATCCAAGAAGGGCGCGTCAGCGCCTGCAGACAAGGCCACCGCTCTCGGTCGAGCGTCGCTGGAGCGTCCGATCCGCGCTCAGTGGTGCACGGCGTCAGGTGTTGCCGCGTTGAAACCGGAGGAGGTTGCGTTTCAGCCGGAGCCGTAGCGAAGTTCGCGAGAATGGCGACGGGCGTCCATTGAAGCGCCGACCGGGAGAAGCTCCCACGAAATTGCCTCTGGCTATCCGTTTCGCGTATTCTCTGCCACGCCTTCGGGTGGTCCGCGCAGACCCGGTTCACTGCGAGCCGCCCGTCTCCGTTCCTCCCGCTGACGTCGATGCCGGCGCGGACTCAGGCTCCGGCGCGGGCGGTTCGGGCTCCGGCTCCTCGAGTGCGATCAACTCGGTCACGGTGACGAATTCGTAGCCCATCGCGAGGAGCCGGTCGAGCGTGTCCGGCATGGCATCGACGGTGGGCTTGTGGAGGTCGTGGACGAGGAGGATGCCGCCGGGGGCCGCCCCATTGACGAGGCGGCTCGCCACCACGGCGGGGCCGGGGCGCTTCCAGTCCTCCGGATCGACCGACCACAGGATCGTGGGATAGCCGAGCTCACGCAGCATCAGCTCCTTCTGCTCCTTCTTGATCGCTCCGCCGGGCGGGCGCATCGTCATCGGCGCGACGCCGCTGGCCTCCACGATCTGGTCGTGCGCGGCGCGCAGCTCGGCGAGGAGAGCCTCGTCGGACATGCGCGAGAGCATGTTGTGCTTCACGGTGTGGTTGCCGATCTCGTGTCCCTCCTCGATCATGCGCCGGAGGAGCTGGGGGCTGTATTTCACCATGTTGCCCACGACGTAGAAGGTCGCCTTGACCTTGCGCGCCTTCAGCATGTCGAGGAGGCGCGGGGTGTTCTCGGGATGCGGCCCGTCGTCAAAGGTGATGGCGACGACCTTCCGGCTCGTCCGCACGCGCGTGTAGGTGTCGCGGACAGGCACGGTCCAGCCCTCGGGTTCGGGCGGCGGGGGAACCATGCCCCAGGTCGGTCCCTCCAGCCCTGCGACGAGAGGCGGCAGGGCCACCTTCATCTCGCCCGGCAGCGGCGAGGCGGCGCTCCTCGACACGGAGGACGGCACCTGGCAGGACGTCAGGGCAAGCGCGGTGGACAGGCAGCAGAGAAGGGATCGCATCTCGGGCGGGGCCAAGTGTCCGGCGGGAGGAGGCGGATTTCAAGGCACAAAGTGGCGGGGTGGGTGCCGGAGAGGGTTGGGTGGCCCATTGGACAGGCTTTCCTCTCACGCCATTGCGTGCCGATCGGCGTTTGGAAAGGAGGCGGATCGGCCCGATTTTGGCTTCCTGCAACTTCGTCCATGTCTCGTCGCTCCATCCGATCCATCTCCTTGTCCTGCGCTCTCCTCGCGCTTCTCCTCGGCTCTGCCCTGGGCGCGCCCGACTGGAAGCGCGTGGAGCCCGCTCTCGACTCGAAGTGCTACAGCTGCCACGGCGGGGAGGAGACGAAGGGCGGGATCGATCTGAAGGTCCTCTCGGCCGATCCGAAGATGGCCGAGCAGCACGAGCTCTGGGAGCGCGTCCTCGACACCATCCTCAACGGGGAGATGCCGCCGCCGAAGTCCGAGCCTCTCGCGCCTGAGGAGGAGGAGGCCATCGCCGCATGGATCGAGCGCGAGTTCGACCTCCTCGCCTCGGCGAACTCGGGCGATCCCGGACCGGTGACGATGCGTCGCCTCACCAATGCGGAATACGACCGGACCCTCCGCGACCTCGCGGGGCGCGACTACGGCCTCGCGAAGGAGTTCCAGACCGACGGCGGCGGGGGCGAGGGCTTCTCCAACACGGGCGATGTGCTCTTCCTCAGTCCCTCCGCCCTCGACAAGTATTTCAACGCGGCGCGCCAGTTCGCCGACCATGCCACCTTCCTGCCGGGCACGGGGCCCGTCTTCCACGAGCACCGCGTGGGGCTGCGGGGCCGCGAGCAGGTCAAGGCCCAGGCCGAGCAAGGACTCTATGTCTGGTACCAGCAGAAGGCCGCGCCGCATCTGCCCGGGGACGCCGACGACATGCGCGAGGGCGACTACCTCCTCGCCTGCTGGAAGCACCGGCATTTTCAGACTCCGCTGGAGACGCTCGCGAAGGAGGCGGGGCTGAGCTTGCCCTTCCTCCACAACTGGTGGAATCTCGTCAACGCGACGGAGCCGAAGTCGCGCTACCTCGACCTTCTCCGCCTGCCTTGGCGGGAGCTGCCCGGGCCTGATGCGGCGAAGCCGGGGGAGGTCCCTCCCGCCGTGGCTGCGCGCATCCGGGAGATCGAGGCCGACCTGCTCTCGTGGAACAATCCCAACAAGCCGGGCAGCGGCGTGCAGCGCCGGCAGCAGGATGCCGACGGCATCCGCCCCTACCCGATGCAGGCCGAGGTGAAGGGCCACGGGCATGTCCAGCTCTGCTTCGGCGACGCGGGCGACGGGAACCAGGGCGACATCGCCCTCGTCACCAAGATCGATGTGAAGCTGGAGAAGGGCGGCGTGAACTACTTCGACTGGCTCGGCAAGCGGATCGAGTCCCTCGGCGAGGAGCTCGCCGCGACTCCGCCGCCGGCCAACGCGGACGAGTTGAAAAAGCGGAAGGCGGAGCTCGAGGCCGTCCGCGCTCTCTTCGGCAGGCATCCGCATCCCGAGCGGAAGGTGGAGCCCCAGGTCCTCGCCGTGGCCGCGCCGAAGGCCATCGCGCTGCCCCTGCCCGAAGGCGCCGTCTCCGTCCGCGCCGAGACTCGTCTCGACCTGGAGAACGTCGACGTCGCCGAGGCCACGATCCAGTGGACCATGACCACGGGCCGGCCGCGCGACCTGACGAAGGCCCTGCCCGGCGTCCTCACGATCTGGAAGATCCAGACCGAGGCCTCCCGCCGCACCATGGGCGAGTTCAACGTGATGAAGCAGGCCTTCCCCGACATGTTCGAGCGGCGGCTGGAGGCGGTCGCGAGGAACCTCTATCGGAGCACTCCCAGCTACACCGTCTACTACTTCAGCGACGAGCAGCTCGGCGACATCCTCGGCGAGAGGGACAAGGCCGCCCTTGTCGCGATGAAGAAGGACTGGCGGCTCGTGGCGCCGCCGCACCTGAACGAGGAGCAGCGGCACGACTGCGACAACGCCATGATCTGGCACCTGCACCATTTCGCGGAGAGGGCCTGGCGCCGTCCTCTCAGCGAGGTGGAGAAGGGCACCCTCGCCGCCTTCTACCACGACCGCCTCGCCCAGGGGCTGGACCGCGAGTCGGCGGGACGCGAGGGGCTGGTGCGCACTCTCGTCTCGCCGCATTTCCTCTTCAAGGCCGAGACGCTGCCGGTGGCGGAAAGCCTGACAAACACGCCAAACGGCGGCGACCTGCCCCTCGCCGCCTGGGAGGTCGCCTCGCGGCTCAGCTACTTCCTCTGGTCCTCGATGCCGGACTGGGAGCTGCGCAAGGCCGCCGGGGACGGCAGCCTGCTCAAGCCCGAAGTCCTCGAGGCCCAGACGAAACGCATGCTGAAGGACCGCCGCGCCTCCGCCCTTGCCGAGGAGTTCTCCGGGCAATGGCTGAAGTTCTCGGGCTTCGAGGAGCACGACGGCGTCGATACGGCGCATTTCCCCGAGATGACCCCCGAGCTGCGCGCGGACATGAAGCGCGAGGCCGTCGACTACTTCACCCTGCTCTTCCGCGAGGACCGGCGCGTCATGGACATCGTCGTCGGCGAGACCACGGTCCTCAACGAGCGGCTCGCGGGCTTCTACGGCGTGCCCGGTGTTTCAGGACCCGAGTTCCGCGAGGTGAAGGTCGCCGACCATCACCGCGGCGGTCTCCTCGGCATGGGCGCGGTCCTGACCAAGACCTCTCGTCCGGTGCGGACCAGTCCCGTCCTGCGCGGCGACTACCTCTACGCCGTGGTCCTCGGCCATTCCTCGCCTCCTCCGCCTCCGAACGTGCCCGAGCTGAAGGAGGAGGGGCTGAAGCCCTCGTCGCTGCGCGAGGCGCTGAGCAGGCACAGCCAGGACCAGGCCT
>CAYSZN010000023.1:0-4604 GCA_964435425.1 uncultured Akkermansia sp.
CCGACCTGCAGAGCCTCGAAGGCATCCTGAAGGGACGCGGCTACTCCGACGAGGACATCGCCGCGATCTTCCACGGGAACTTCCTGCGGCTCCTGCGCGAAGCCTGGGCGTGAGGAAGGTTGGAAGTTTGCTAGTGTTCAGTTTGCAGTGTTCAGCAAGGTAGGGCGAACCGTCCCGGTGAGCCGTTGTGCATTCCGGCGCAAGCCGCTCGCCTTGAACTCTCAACCCTCGACTCTCCTCTCTCCACTCACCTGTATTCCCGCCGGTAGTAGAGCGGAGTCATGCCCATGTGCTTGCGGAACTGCCGAGAGAAGGCCGCCTGGTCGTAGAAGCCGAGGTCCGTCGCGATGTCGGCGATCGGCTTCTTCGTCCGCCGCAGCTCGTCGCAGGCGGCATGCACCCGCATCTTGATGAGATACTGCTGCGGCGGCGTCTTGAGGTGCTCCTTGAACTTGCGCTCGAACTGCCGCACCGAGAGCCCGCAGCGGCGGGCCAGGTCGGGAATGGCGACCTCGCGGTGGAAGTTCGACCGGATGTGGGCCAGCGCCGGGGAGATGTCGGAGTCGGGCGGCAGCAGCTCGCGCTGCTTCTCGTAGTCCTGGATCGTGCCCATCACTCCGATGACCTCGCCCTCGCGGTTGCGCACCGGCAGCTTGTTCGTGAGGAACCACGCCGGGATCCCCTGGCGGCTCAGGAACAGCTCGACGATCTCCAGCATGGGCGCGCCGGTGCGGATGACGCGCAGATCGTCCTCCCGGAACTTCTCGGCGAGGCTGCGGGGCAGCAGCTCGAAGTCGGTCACGCCCCAGAAATCCTCCTCCCTCGCGTAGCCGTAGAGATCGAGAAGGGCGCGGTTCGCGGCGAGGAGACGCCCTTCCCGGTCCTTCGCAAAGAAGAGGACCCCCGGTAGATGGTCGAAGAGGAGATGGAAGGCCCGCTCCGGCGGAATCGCCGCGAGGAAAGCCTCTCTGAGTGCGCTGCCGTTCATCGCGGGGTGAAAGAAGTCCACGGAGAAACCGTATTCTACCCGTGGGACCCGAAGAGGAAAGCCGGGAAAGCCCATTCCGCCAATCCCGCCGGGAAGACAGCCCGAAAGAACCCCTCGCCTCCTCTCGCATTCCCGCGAAACCGGCCTACGTTTTCCCATGAGCACCGACTACGATCCTGACAAGACCCTCGAAGCCTACGGCTACGGCAGGCCGGGAAGGAGCACCGGCAAGACCGTGGCCATCGTCCTGCTCTCGATCCTCCTCCTCGCCGCCGCCGGCGGAGCCGGATTTCTCGGCAAGCTCTGGAGCGAGGAGCAGTCGAAGACCCTCGACCTGGAACGGCAGGTGAAGACCTTCACCACCCTCGTCAGCGGACTGGAGAACAAGAACGCCGAGCTGTCCTCCCTCCTCGCCGACAAGCAGGCCGAGACCGAGCGGATCACGCAGGAGTGGACCACCCAGGTCGAGACCCTGAAGAAGGAGCATGCCGAGCAGCTCCAGCGCACCTACGCGCAGATGAACGAGATCGTCTACGACAGCCGCTCCACCCTCGCCTACATCGGCGACATCGAGACGCGCCTGCGCGCCGGCCAGAAGATCGACCGGGACGAGGCCGCGAAGCTCGTCGGCGTGATCAACGGCCTCGCCTTCCTCCATCAGCAGTATGGAAAGCCCCTCAACGAATTCCGCGAGCTCGACCGCTATTTCAGCCGCCAGCTCGCCGCCATCCCCGCAGGCCAGCCCGACCCGCGCGAGACCGCCCCGCTCGGCCGGCGCCTCTTCAAGAACAAGGAGTTCAAGGAGGAGCGCGACACCTTCGTCGCCAACCAGGGCCGCCGCTCCGCCCTCGTCGAGGCGCGGAACACCGTCTCCACCGCCTACGCCAACGCCCAGCGGCAGATGTCGAAGATCTCCCTCGACATCAACCAGTACCTCGCCCAGCTCCAGCACATCGTGGATTCGAACGAAGCCTCCGCCACCGATGTCGACGAATTCTTCTCGAAGTCGAAGGAGATTCTCAAGATCCACGACAAGATCATGAACATCGAGCCGCCAAAAGTCGAGGCGGTGCGTCCGTGATCGACGGTCGCAGTCCCCACGGCCCCTGGGACGATCATTGTCTATCGCTTCGATTCTTTACGGAACTGCCCGTCGGCGGAATAGCATCGGCCGAGGCTTGCCTTCGACGAAGGAAGGGATCGCATCCACCGCGCAAGCGGAGTTCGGTAGGGGCGTTTTCTGGACACGCGTGGGTTTCGTGATGGTGAAGGCATCCCATTTCGCCTGACCGAGTGCCATTCAGACTGGAAGTCCGTGTTCCGCCACGCATTTGCTGGCCACATACACCGCATTTTCCATACCCCGCCTTGCCCAAACAATGGTTCGACGAACAATAGCTCGATGATTCGCCACCCATCCATTTCATAGCGCCATCGCGCTATCCACCACCCTTGACAAAACATTATATGCAATCTTACCTGAACAGTCAATTTTCCGACTGCGTCGCTATGGAAAGATTCACCAGCCCCGCCATTCGCTAGCTACGCACTCCCTGAAGGGACCGATTCCCCCCATGGCTACGGCCATCGGCGGCAAGCTTGCCCTCTCCCCTCGAAGCCCATACCAAACTCCCCATGATTCGAGCCACTCCCATCCTTCTGGCGGTAGGCCTGCTCCTCGCAGCCCCCTCGTCCCACGCCGTGACAATGCCTCCCGTTGTCGGCAACCTCGTCGCCTCTCAGCGGGAAGGCACGAAGCTGGTCGATATCACCTACGACCTCGAGGTGCCGGACGCCGCGACTGCGACCGTCACCCTTCGCATCTCCAGCGACGGAGGCGATACTTGGACGGTTCCGACCACGAGCGCGACCGGCGACGTCGGTGCGGGCGTGGAGCCGGGCACGGGCAAGGCCATCGTCTGGAACGCCGGCATCGACTGGCCGGGCCGCTACAGCGAGCAGATGCGCTTCCGCGTCGTCGCCGACGACGGCATTCCCGATCCGGCCCCGGCCGGCTTCTCGCTGATCCCCGCCGGAACCTTCATGATGGGCCGGACGAGCGATAGCGAAGATACTTGGCTGGCTCCGTCTGCCACGTCGACGACGCTCGCCAAGCATTTCTACATGGCGAAGACGGAGACGTCCAAGGGGCAATGGGACTCGGTCCGGACATGGGGATCGACAAATGGCTACACCGACCTGCCCGCAGGCGACGGCAAGGCAACCAATCATCCCGTGCAGAACATTGATTGGTGGGCGGTGGTCAAATGGTGCAACGCACGCAGCGAAATGGAGGGATTGACCCCCTGCTACTACACGAATGCCGGATTCGGCGAGTTCGGACCGCCGTTCAGGGCAGGTATCGGTCAGGTCTTGGTGGACGGGGAGGCGAACGGCTACCGTCTGCCAACCGCACTCGAGTGGGAAAGGGCAGCACGGGGCGGCATCGATGGAAAGCGCTTCCCGTGGGGAGATGACACCATCAGTCATGCGCAGGCGAACTATCAAGCGATCGTGGATATCAGCCTTACCGTGCCGATCGATTACGATGAAAGCATCGGGACCGGCCATCACCCGAGCTACAATGGCGATGGAGCACCCTACACCAGCCCGGTGGACAGCTTCGGAGAACACGGCTACGGACTCCAGAACATGGCCGGGAACGTGTCCGAATGGACTTGGAACGGCAGCAGTCCAGACTACCGATACTTCCTGGGCGGGAATTGGGGCGGCTCCGCATCCCAGTGCCGCCCGGCCTACCGTCCCTTCAGCACCCCTACGCACTTTGCCAACTACATCGGCTTCCGCGTGGCTCGCAGCTCGGTCAGCGGCGGCCTTTGATTCCTGCCAAGCCTTCCCCGGCTTCCTTCACTCTCCATTCCCGCCGCCCGCCATCCCACGAGCATGAACCAGTTCCTCCCCCATTCCATTCTCCTCGCCGCCCTCCTCTGGATGGCCCCCTCCCTCGACGCGGCCACCGGCAGCGCCGAGACGGGCGACGTCACCATCGACACCCGCAGCGCCGCTCCCCCCGATGTCGCCGTGGGCGCCAAGCTCAACCAGCTCGTGGGACGCAACGTCTACCTGCCCACCAGACAGCAGGCCAATCTCGTCTCGAAGAAGCTGCGCCCCGTGACGGGCCATGCCGTCGCCGCCAACCGGGGCAGCCTGCCCGACGCCCTCCGCCTGCGCGCCAGCAGCCGGGGCAACGCCTTCTTCAAGGTAACCTACTTGGCCCCCGCCAACGCCACGGCGAAACTGACGGCCGGAACCCACCTCACGTCCGAACTTGCTCCCGGCGCGGAGGCCCGTATCCGCATCGAAGTGAAGCCGAACAAGAAGAAGCTGACGAAGAAGAAAGGCAAGCGCACCCGGATCCTGAAGAAGACTCTCGCCCTGCCGATCCAGGCCACCTCCACCGTCGATCCGGCCCTTCAGGACGCCGCGACCCTGCGCGTCCAGACGAAATAGCGATTCCATCCTCGTCCCACACGCCGCTTCGGAGTTCAAAGGTAGCCCCGGTCGGCCCGCTCGGGGAACGAACGTCATTGGGCCGCGCGAGCCGCACGGCCCTACCCTTGCCCTGCGGCACACAAATCTCTCCCCAATGGATGGG
>CAYSZN010000023.1:4614-12668 GCA_964435425.1 uncultured Akkermansia sp.
AGTCTCCTCCCGACACAGCCACACGCCTCGTCTTTGTGCGTCTTGTGCCTTTTCGTGGCCAAGATCGCCCGGTGTTCCGCCTACCGATCTTCGCCTCCGCCACAATCTCCGCTTGCGAAAACGGGGCTGGCATCTGACCCATTCGTCCGGCAATTCGCCGACCGAACCATGGTCATGCCCTCCGCCCAGGCCAGTCCGCTCCCTTCCTCTCCCGCAGATCCCGGGAGGGAGGCGGAGGAGTGGGCTTCTGGGCGGCAGCCGATCCCCAGGCGCGCCCCGCTCCCCATCCTGATGGCTCTCGCAGCCTTTCTCCCCGCCTGCCGCACTGCCTCCGCGCCCGACGCGACGCCCCTCGCCAGCGTGAAGATACCGGCCCATTGGGTCGCGGGCCCCTCCTGGACGCCCACCCATGCGCCCGACCGCGGCTGGATCGACGCCTTCGGCTCCACCGGCCTCTCCGACTTCGTCGCCAAGGTCCTCTCGGAAAACCGGGACCTCAAGGCCGCCCGGGCTCGCCTTGAAGCGGCCGAGGCCAATGCCCGCATCGTCGGAGCCGACCTGTATCCCCAGCTCCAGGGCGGCTTCTCGGCCCAGCGCGACTTGCAGAACTTCATCGGCCTGCCCCTGCCCGGCGCACCGCCCGGCTCGATCCTCTCCTCGCGCAGTAACCGCTTCGGTCTCTCCCTGAACCTGAGCTGGGAGATCGACCTCTGGGGCCGCGTCCGCGCGGCGAAACGCGCCGCCCTCGCCGATTTCGAGGCCTCCGCCTTCGACCGCTCCACCGCCGAGCTGTCCCTCGCCGGACAGGCCGCGAAGACTTGGTTCGCCCTCGCCGAGGCCCACGACCAGACCGCCCTCGCCCGCTCCGCCATCGCGACCTTCGCCAAGACCGAAACCACGATCCGCGAGCGCTTCGAAGGCGGCATCGACGGCAACGGCCAGAACATGGCCGCGCAACTGCTCCTCGCCAGCGGCGACGTGGCTACAGCGAAGGAGCAGCTCGCCGCAAGGCAGGAGATCGAGGGACGCATCGCCCGTCTCCTCGAGACTCTCGCCGCCGACTATCCCGCCGGGCGCGCCGGTGCGTCGGCGACGCTTCCCGAACGGCCCGGCAAAATCCCCTCCGGGCTGCCCGCCACCCTGCTCGACCGACGCCCCGACCTCGCCGCTGCCGAGCGCCGCATCGCCGCCGCCGACCAGCGCCTCCTCGAGGCAAAGCGCGCCCTCCTCCCCGCGATCAGCCTCACCGGCAGCTTCGGCAGCGCCAGCGAGGACATCGGGGACCTGCTCTCGGGTGACTTCAGCATCTGGAGCGTGGCCGGAAACGTGGTCCAGCCCATCCTCCAAGGTGGACGGCTCCGCGCCAACATCGACCGGCGCGGCTCGGAGACGGAACTCGCCGCCGCCGAATTCGAGAAGGCCGCCCTCGTCGCCTTCGGCGAGGTCGAGAACGCGCTCGCCGCGGAAAAGCTCCTCGACCAGCGCGCCGACGCCCTCGCCGACACCTCCCGTCTCGCGCAGGAGGCCTACCGCCGCGCCCTCGAGGAATTCGGTCTCGGCACCGGTGACATCCTCACCGTGCTCGCCGCGCAGCAGCGCCTCTTCGCGAGCCGCTCGCAATGGCTGACGGTGCGGCGCGAGCGCCTCGACAACCGCGTCGATCTCCACCTCGCCCTCGGCGGCGATTTCCGACCGGTCGTGGCAGCGGAGGGAAAAGCTGGCGCGCCCCAGTAAGGGTCAGGGGAAACCGTCTCGGACGAGTCCGACATGTCAGACCCGTTTGCTGAGCTACTCCTCCAACCCTCTTTCCTCCGCCTTCAGATCCTCCTTCAGACGGTCCAGCTCCTCGGCGGCGCGACGCACCTCGGCCTCGGCATCGAGGGTCTGCATGTGCCCCTTGCGCCAGATGACATAGCCGCAGATCACCCCCGTCAGAGTGAAGACGAGAGCGCAAACAGCGTAATACCAGCTCCCCGCCTCCGGGAGTCCTCCGAACTCCGGGAGGGAAAGGGAAAGGAGCGGCGCAGGGACACTCATCAGTTGACCGCCTCGGCGACGGCAACGGGGCTGACCACCATCTCGACACGGCGGGCCTTCCAGTCGGAGAAGCGCCGGTCCTGCCCGGAGGCCCGGACCTTCACCACGGACAGGGAGACTCCCCGCTCGACGAGCCGTTCGCGCACCGCATCGGCACGGCGGGCACTGAGCGATTCGCTGAAGTCCGGCGTGCCCTCGGGACCGGCGTAGCCGACGACCGTCACCTCGACCCGCTTGCCATACCGCCGGATCGACTTGGCGGCGCGGTCGATCTTCTCCGTTTCGGCACGGCTGAGGACCGCGGCGGAGTCGTTGAAATAGACGACGAGATCCTCGTCCCCTCCGTTCCACGCCTCGGCGACCGGCTCGGGGGAGGCGGCCACCACCGGTTTCGGCTGGGGCTCGGGCTTCGGCTCCTGGCCAGGCAGCTCGTCGAGGGGGGTGCCCTCCTCCTCGGGAACGGCGGCCATCATCTCGTAGATCGGAACGGCTCCCCCCACCGCGGCGGCCACGGGAAGGACGGGCGCGGCCAGATCCGCATCGACCGCGCTCAGCCTGTCCTTCAGCGTGGCGATCTCGCTGTCGCGGGACGCCTTCTGCATCATCACCTCGCTGATGCGGTTCTGCAGGTCGCGGATCTCCTCGACTCTCGCGGCAAGCTTCTCGCGCAGGGCCTCGATTTCGGAAAGGCTCGCCTGGCGGGCCGAGGACTGCTCCTCCGCCTTCGCGGCCTCCTCGCGCCATTGCTCCTGCAGGCGCTCCACCTCCGCGGCTCTCTGGGCGATCTCCCTGGCATGGCCTTCGACCAGGTCCTCCTTCTCCCGCCCGAGCTCCGCGAGGCGCGCCTCGAATTCGGCTTCGAGAGCGGCGATCCGCTCCTTCGCCCCGGCTTCGCCGGCGGCGCGGGCATCGACGAGAGCCTGCAAGGAGGCCGCTTCGGCGAGCAGCGCGGAGACCTCGGCCTCCTTCTCGTCGATCCTGGCGGAAAGCTCCAACGCCCGCTCGTCGCTGCCATGCAGGGCTTTCTCGAGTTCGCCGACCGCGGCGGCGGAAAGACGCCCCTCCTCGCGGGCGCTTTCGAGTTCGACCTGCAGGCGCTCGATCCTCTGCTCCAAGGTGGTGGAATGCTCGCGGGCATCCCGCAGCGCGTGCTCGGCCTCGGCCGAGCGGGCTTCCTCCAGCCTCACGGCCTCTTCCAGCTCACCGACGGTGGCGGCGGAGCGGCGGCCTTCCTCCAGGGCGCTCTCGAGCTCGGCCTGAAGCTGGCCGATCCTCTGCTCCAGGGCGGCGGCATGCTCGTGGGCGGCCCGCAGTGCGTGCTCGGACTCAGCCGAACGGGCCTCGCCCTGTCTCACGGCCTCCTCCAGCTCGCCGACGGTGGCGGCGGAGCGGCGGCCTTCCTCCAGGGCACTCTCGAGTTCGGCCTGAAGCTGCTCGATCCTTCCCTCCAGAGGCACCGCATGTTGCTGGGCCTCGACGAGCTCCCGCTCGATCTCGACCAACTGGATCTCGCGCTTGCGGGCGGCTTCCTCCAACTCGGCGACCCGGCGGGAGGCGCGGTCGAGCTCGCGAAGAGTCTCGTCCTTCTCGCGGGAGACACGCTCCAGCTCCTCGCGGAGGCCGGCCAAGTCGGCATCGGACTGCTCCAGACGGGCGGAAAGGGACGAGATCTGCGAATGCGCCGCCTCGATGGCCTCCTCTGCCGCGGAAACCCGGCGACCGGAGTCGACGAACTCGGCCGCGCGGCGCTCCAGCTCGGCCTCGAGCTGGGTGGCGCGGGACTCGTGGTAGCGGACGACGCGGGCGTACTCGTCGGCCTCGACGCGGACGAGGTTCAGCTCGCGGTAGCGCTCGGCCAGGGCACGCTCGAGATCGGCGACGCGGGCCTGCTGCTCTTCGGCAAACTGCGCCCGCGCCTTGACCCCGGCGTTGAGACGACGGGACTCCTCGGAGAGGGCCTCCAGCTCGCCTTCGGTCTCGGCGAGCCGCTCCTTCATCTGGCGCATCTGGTCGCGCTGCTGGCGCAGCTCGGCGGAGAGATCGTTCACCTCGGCGCTGCGGTCGCCGATGATGGCCTCGAGCTCCTCCATCTGGGCGAGAGCCTTCTGGTGATCCGCGGTCTTCGCGGAGAGAGCGATGCGGACCTCGCTGAGCTCGCGGCGCGCTTCGTTCAATTGCGTGCCGGCCGTCGCCGCCGCGCCCTGCGCCACCCCGAGCGCGGCCCGGAGGGAGGCGGACTCGGCTTCGTGGGCCTGGAGCACCTCCTGCATCTGCGCCTCGTGGGCGGCACGGAACTCGGCCAGGCCGAGGGCTGCGTCCTCGCGGGCCGACTCCGCGTTCGCCAGCGCATGGAGCTTGTCCGCAAGCTCGTCGCGCAAGGCGGCCAGATGGGCCTCAAGCTCCTCGTTCCTCGCCTGGGCCTCGGCCAGTTCGGCGACTTTCGGCTGAAGTCCCGAGATCTCCTCGATACGGTGGTTGAGAGTCCGGCGCACGTCGTAGAGCTCGTGATGGACATCGTTCAGCTCCGCCTGGAGGGTGCGGCGGCGGTGCTGCAGGCTCTCCAGCTCCTCGCCCAGGGCAAGGATCCTTTCGGCCTGCCCATCGCGTTCGAGCCGCACCGCCTCGATCTCCTCGCCGCGCATCTCCAGCCCGTGGCGGAGCGTCTCGATCTGCCCATCGCGTTCCTGAAGATCCCCTTCGAGCTCGGCCAGCCGGGACTTGCGCCCCTCGATCTCCTCGGCGCTCACCTCCAATTCCCGGCGGAGCGCCTCGATCTGCCCGTTGCGCTCCTGAAGAGTCCCTTCAAGCCCGGCCAACTGCGAACTGCCGCTCTCGATCTCCTCGCCGCGCGCCTCCAACTCGTGGCGGAGGGCGTCGATCTCCATACGGAGGGCGGCCCCCTGCACTCCACGAACGTGGCGGGCCTCGCGTCCCCGCTGCTCGGCGAGCGCACGCAACTGGGCCGCCTCGGCGGCGAGTCCGGCATGGGCGACGGGATCGATGGCCGGCTCCGGCGCGGGAGCGGCGATCAGCTTCGCCTCGAGCGCCTCGACCAGCCCGGCCTGCTTCTCGTAGTCGGTCCGGACCCGGTGGAGCTCGTCGTGGGTGTCGATGAGGTCCTGCTCCAGATCACGGATGCGGATGCGCCAGTCGTCGCCTTCCTCGGGCGCGGGCTCCGGTGCCCCCTTCACGGCAAAGGGCAGCACGGGCATCTCCGGCAGCTCCATCATCTTGTCGAGCTCGTCGCGCAGCTTCGCGACCTCGGCCCGCTCGGCGGCGAGACTGGTCTCCAGCCCGGCCACCTTGGCCACCGCCTCCGCCGCTGCCTCGTCCGCGGCGGAGGAGCGCTCCGCCGGATCGACTCCGACGCTCTCCAGACGGCTGCCGAGAAGGGCGATCCTCCGCTCCTTCTCCGCGAGCGCCGCTTCGTAGGCGTCCCGGTCGGCCTGCCAGCGCACTCGCAGCTTCTTGAAAAGATCCCGCTGCGAGGCCCCGAGGGCGCTCCACTGGCTCGCGAGGTTCATGTTCTCCTCGACGGCGTTGGCCAGGCGCTGGCTGTAGCGGCCCCACACCGCCTTCGCAAAGAGGAGGCCGATGCCGGAGAAGGCGATCGCGGAGACGCCCAGCGGGAGCCAGTTCTTCAGGAGAAAAAAGGAGATGTCGTGCATCGTGTCTGGTGTTGGGAGAAAGATCGACGGATTTCGGCTCACTGGCCGCCTGCCGCGAGTTCCGACTTGATCCGTGAGATCTCGTCGCTGGTCCTCTCGTAGTCGGCCATGGCGGAGCGATTCCTCTCCTCGATGGATTGGGTCAGTCTACGGGCATTCCGCCAAATAATCCAGCCGCACAGCATCCCGAAGAAGGCGCAGGCCAGTCCGCCGAGGGCGAGGGCGAGGCCCCAGTCGATCAGATAGCGTTCGGCCGAAGGAGTGAGAAAGGATTCCATGGTCAGAGGATCGAAGAGGGAGAACGGCTCAGGGGTCTGTCGCGGCGGCGGGTTTCAGAGAGACTTCGACCCGGCGGGATTTCCATTGCTCCGAACGGGCGATTCGCGAGACATCCTCCTCCACCGCCTCGACCGAGACGCCCGCCTCGGGAATGCCGAGGCGGACGAGCTCGCCGCGCACGCTTTCGGCCCGCCGCAGGCTGAGCTGCCCGTTGCGCTCGGAGTTCCCGATGTTGTCCGACACACCGGTCACGAGCAGCTCGATCTGCCCCTTCGCCTCCTTCAGGGCCTCGGCCATGGAGGCCACCTTCGCCCCCTCCTCCTCCTTGAGCACCTCGCTGTTCTTGTCGAAGTAGACGGGAAGGGACTTCAACGTCTCCGAAATCCGGGTCCGCTCCTCCGGCAGCAGCGCGGGCTTCGGAAAGGCCTGGCCCGGGTGGAGCAGGCGGTTGTGGATCCGGAAGCCCGCCGGGAAGGTGTTCACCGCCAGGTTCTGGACCGTCTGGCGGTCGGGCAGCGCGAGGGTTCTCCCCTCCAGATCGACGTTTCCATCCTTGAGCGTGACTTTCCCCACGTCCAGCCGCGGCAAGGCCTCCACAAAGAAGGCCGTCAGCCTGCCAACCCAGGCATCGTCCGGGCCCGCCGGAACCGCCTCGAGCTCGCTCTTCACGCTCCGGTCGGGCAGCACGCGCTCCAGCGCCCCCTCGAGGGCAGTGACAAAGCCGGGATCGGGGAGCGTTCCGGACAGGACGAGCAGCCCGCCCTCGTAGACGGCGGACAGGGCCACCGGCGACGCGGCCCCTCCCCGTTCCGTCGAGAGATCGGCGACGAGTTCGACGGCCTCTCCCTTCAGGGCGGCGAGGCGGTCGAGCAGGGCCTGCCGCACCTCCTCGTCCCTCGCCGTTCCGCTGACGCGGATCTGCGTGCGGGTGAACTCCGCCGTCATCTCGCCGCCCAGGCTCTCCATCAGCATGGGGACGATCCCGCCGATCCAGTCCTGCCAGGCCGACTTGCCGCAGTCTCCGGCCACCTCAAGGCGGTCGGAGGCCACCTGCCCTCCCCCCGCACCCGCAAAGAGCCCGCGCAGGGCCGCGCGGTCGGCCTCGGTGGGCAGCACCCCGCCGAGAGTCATTCCAAAGCGGTTCCGCGTCACCTTCAGCTCCGACCAGCGGGTGAACGAGGCGGGCGGCTTCACGCGGATGGCGTCGTCCACCGCCGCCGCGCCCGTCCTCCCCGCCAAATCGAGCAGTCCACGCTTCAACCCCTCGTTCGGCACCGTCCCGGACAACGCCACCTTTCCCTCCCGCAGGGCCACCTCCGCCGCGCCGGAATGGGCGAGCAGCTCCGACGCCAGCGAGGCGAACTCCGCCATCTTCGGAAAGGCGAGCACCATGGGATCCAACTGGAGCGCGTTCTCCACCTTCCCCACTCCGGGCAAGGCATGGAGGCGGGATCCCAGCAACGAGCGCCCCGCATCCTCGTGGACCGCGAGCCGTCCCCCGATTCGCACCGAATCGCTGCCCTCCGCCCGACTCACGGAGATCTCCGGAGCCAGGGTCGGGCGGACGCCGATGGCCGCCCCCTCCCTCTCCGGCCAATAGGCGGCCGGCACCTTCTCCCTCAGCAGCGCCACGACTGCCGCGACATCCTCGGGCCGGTCGACGGTACCCCCGAGATGGCCGTCGAGATGGTCGAAGGAAACCTCCACCCCGTCGAAGCCCGCCTCGGCCAGAACCACCAGAGACCGGCTTCTCAGCTCCTCCTCCACCTCCCCGCGAAAGCCCACCTTCGCCAGGAAGGCAGCGCCCGCGACAGCGAAGCAAAACAGCAGAAGGATGGCGAGAAATCTCATGCGTCGGGCAAAGTCAGGTCCTGACAATATTCAATTTTCTCAAAATTTCCCATCGGCAAGTCCAAGTTCGGAAATTTGTTTAATTTTGAATAATTTTTCTGCAAATTTTAATAATTTTGTGATTTTCAGAAATTTACCATTCATTCCAAGTCGACCAGCAGGCGCTCCAGTTCTTTCGGCGTCCTCTTCGCCTTCACTCCCTGTCCGTGCCGCACCAGC
>CAYSZN010000023.1:12768-15926 GCA_964435425.1 uncultured Akkermansia sp.
CTCCAGTTCTTTCGGCGTCCTCTTCGCCTTCACTCCCTGTCCGTGCCGCACCAGCTCGCCGACCCGCTCCGGGTCCGTCTGCGGGAGATTCCTGGCCTCGCGCAGGAGGGCAGGCAAGCGCGTCCGGTCCTTGGCGCTCGCCTCCTTGCGCAGGTGGCGCACCACCTTTCCGCCGACGAGGTAGAGGCGGTCCTCGGCCACCGTGTCGATGGTCACCCCCTCCCCGTTCGGACGGGTCTCGCCCGTGAAGCGCCACAGGTTGTCCGAGGCGAAGACGAAGAACAGCCCGCCGGGACCGTAGTAGAAAAATTCGTCGCTCCCCCCATGGTCTCCAGCCGTGTAGGACAGGTGGATCTTCACCACCTCGTCCCCTTCGTAGTAGGCCGTGCAGGTGCCGGAGAGAAGCTCCTCCTCCGACTCGAAGGTCACGATCTCGCGCCGCAGCTTCGCCCCCTCGATCTCGTTGTAGCGGGCACGGATCCGGTCCACCTCCTCCTCGACACCAGCATCGGCGCGGAGCCAAGGCACGAGGACAACGAGGCACGAGGACAACGAGGCACGAGGACAACGAGGCACGAGGACAACGAGGCACAGGGTCAGGTGAAGGACAGAACAGGGTTGGGTCGCTCGTGTCGTCATGCAGCACGATTCAATCGCAGACCTCCTCCCGCCGCAAGGACAATGCACCTCCCGAAGGCGAAAAGAGCCCAAATCCCCGGGCCACCAAATCCGGAGGCACCGAATCAAGGCATTCTCTACTCCTTTGCTCCTCTACCTCTCCCCTTCCAGCTCCAGAATCTCCTCCAGCACCCGGCCTTCCACATCCTCCATCGTCAAGCCCAGCAGCGCGGCGAGGGTCGGTGCGACGGAGGTGTTGGTGATCGTGCCGAGCTGGCTCCCCGGCTTGATGCCCGCACCGCTGGCGATGAAGCTCGCATGCAGTCGCTCCTCGTTCGGGTCGTAGCCATGCGTGCCTCTCACCTGTTCGGCGACGGCGCTCACCACCTCGTCGCCCGTCGCCAGGTCCTGAAACATGTAGCCTTCCTTCGCGGACAGGATCAGGTCGGGCGCCTGCGGCATCTGCGAGGAATCCGCCAGCCCATAGGCCGGGAAATCCGGCGGCGTGAGCACCAGAGAAACGCCTTCCGTACCCTTGAACATCGCCGCGATCTGCTGGATCAGGGCCTGACGGTTCTCCTGATCCGTGACGTAGATCAGCGACGAGCCACCCTGGCTGACGGCCCGTGCCTTGCCACCGGTGATCTTGCCGCCGAAGGCGGTGAGCAGGCCCGCCTGCTGCAAGGCCACGTTGGGCCGCACCATCTGGCGGTAGTTGAAAAAGCCGTGGTCGGACACGACGACGAGCGTCGCCTTGCCGGGAAACGCATCTTGCAGAGTCTCCCAGAGCTCGCCGACCAGATCGTCGGCGAATTTCACCGCCGCGTAGGCCTCCGGCGACTGCGGTCCGTGCGCGTGCTCGACATGGTCGACCTCCAGAATGTGGTGCAGCGCCAGATTCGGGCGATGACTCCGCACGATGTGGGCGAACTGGAGCAGGTGCCAGCGGTCGCGGTCCTCGCCGCGCCCCTCCTTGAAGCCGTCGGCCTCGTTCTCGTAGGGGATGCCGGCCTGCTTGAACTCCTCCAGCAGCGACGGTGTGCTGTGCTGCACGAAGAGGTCGCTCTTGTTCATGCACGGCACCGTCCAGTCGAGGGCCTTCGCCCCGCGGCTGCCCGGCCAGGTGACGGCGGCGGTCTTGAGCCCGGCCTGCTTGGCCACGTCGTAGATGGTGGGCACCTTGACGATCTGCTCCTTGTCCAGCAGAGGATCCCAGATCAGCGGGATCACCTCGTTCTTGTCGCGGTCGAGATAGGTGTTGCCCACGACCCCGTGCTTGCCGGGACGCACGCCGGTGACCAGCGAGGTGTGGTTCGGCCAGGTCACGGTGGGCAGCACGGCCAGCATCTTCTCCGCCCGGGCGCCTTCCGCCGCCAGCTTGCGGAGGTTCGGCATCTCCGCCTTGGGATCGTCGAAGTAGAAATGCGCCAGACCATCCACGCTGACCATCACCACGATGCGCTCCGAGGCGGGCTCCAGCGCGTGCAGATGGGAGACGAGGGCACAAAGAACGGCGGAGGGCAGCAGCGCGAGACGTTTCATGTTCGTGACCAGTTGGCAGAACATGCATAGTCAAAAGCGGCGGCAATGCAATCCGCCCTCCTTACGCCATCCGGGTCGCGGCCATTCTTGACAAAAAGAGCCCGTTCCCCATCCGGGAAGCGGGTTTTCTCGAAATCTTGCCGGGATTGCCGGAGATCAGCCCACAACAGCCAGCGTCATCGATCCATCGTCCGACTCCGTGCGGCCCTTCAATAGGTGGCCAGAGTCAGGTTCGGAATGCGACCGAAATGGCCCACATTGTTCGTGACCAAGGGCAAGGCGTGGGCGAGGGCAGCAGCGGCGATCCAGAGGTCGTTGGTCCCGATCAGTTGCCTCGTTTGGCGGAGATGCCTCGTGACGACCGCGTAATGATGCGCGGTGGCTTCCTCCATCGGAAGAATCTCGAAGCGGGAAAGCAGCGCGGCACAGGACGGATGATGGATGTCCCCGAAGCCCTCGGCGAACTCGCCAACGACGGTCCACGAAAGACAAGGACGCGCCGATGCGTTTTTCAGCAGAAACTGATGCGCCTTGCCCGCACCCCGCCGTTTCTCCCGTTCGAGATCGATGAGAAAACAGGTGTCGAACAGGTAGGCGCTCATGCCCAAGGATCGTCAGGCAGCACATCCGCGAACTGGGCGGACTCGAGTTCTTGCAGAATCTCCTCCTCGACCGGAGGCAAATCCGGCAGCGCCCGCAGCAAGTCTCCGCAAGTTTTCGTCTCGCGATCCCACCGTGCCCGCCGAATCACCTGGGAGAAGGAATCTCCCGGATGTTGGCGAGCGGAACAGAGTCGTTCGTAGGCGACCAGATCGATGGAAATGGTTTTCGTTGCCATGCATGCAGCGTGCATGCAGATACCACCGTTGTCAAACCAGCTCTACAAACCAAAAAAGCCCGCTCCCCATCGGGAAGCAGGCCCTTTCGAAATCTTGCCGGGAAATCAGCCCAGGTCCAGCCCAGCGGTGCTCCCGCTGAAAACTGAACACTGGCACACT
>CAYSZN010000024.1:0-6443 GCA_964435425.1 uncultured Akkermansia sp.
GTCATCGACGACGTCCTGCCGCAAGCCGACTCCCTGACCGTGGCCACGGTGGACGATGTCCGCGCGTCGCACCGCTTCGCTCCCGGCGGTGTCGCCGTGGTCGATGCCGAGGATTACCGGCGAGGCCGCGCCACGACCCTGAAGGACGCGCTCGACTACGCCCCCGGCGTCTTCGTCCAGCCCCGCTTCGGGGCCGAGGAATCGCGCCTCTCCATCCGCGGCTCGGGCATCCAGCGCACCTTCCATGGCCGGGGGCTCAAGCTGATGCAGGACGGCGTGCCGCTGAACCTCGCCGACGGAGGCTTCGACTTCCAGGCCGCCGAACCTCTCGCGACGCAGTACATCGAAGTCCATCGCGGCGCCAACGCCCTCGAATACGGCGCCACCACCCTGGGCGGAGCGATCGACTTCGTCACCCACACCGGACGCACCGCTCCCTCCTTCCAGTCGCGCCTCGAATACGGCAGCTTCGACTCCCTCCGGGGACAGGTCAGCGGCGGCCATGTCTCCGGCGACAGCGACGCCTACCTCAGCCTGACGCATTCCTCCAGCGAGGGATTCCGGGAGCATTCCGAGCAAAGCAACCAGCGTCTCTTCGCGAACTTCGGACAGGTCCTCTCCCCCGGCGTGGAGACCCGCTTCTACGTCACCTACGCCCGGACCGACTCGGAACTGCCCGGCGAACTGACCAAAGCAGCGATGCTCGCCGACCCGAGACAGGCCGCCCGGGTGCCCGGCTTCCTCCAGAACAATCCCTCGGTCGTCATCTTCGACCGGGTCACGAGCGACTGGAAGCGCGACTTCGAACTCTTCCGCATCGCCAACCGCACGGTCTGGGAGTTCGACGAGGCGCGCCTCAGCGTCGGAGCCTTCTGGTCCCACAAGGATCTCGACCACCCCATCCTCTTCGTCATCGACCAGGTCAGCGACGACTTCGGCCTCGACCTCCGCTACGAGAGCGACGCCGATCTTTTCGGACGCGAGAACCGCTTCGTCGCCGGCTTCGTCCCCACCTACGGGATCGTCGAGGACGCGCGCTTCGCCAACCTCCGCGGGCGGAACGGAGCGAAATTCTCCGACAACCACCAGACCTCGCTGAACGTCGACGTCTACGCGCAAAACGTCCACTACTTCGCCCCCCAAACCGCCCTCGTCGTGGGAGCGCAGCTCAGCCATGCCGTCCGCGAGAACGAGGACCGCTTCCCCTTCGGTCCCGACAACAGCGACCGGCAGGACTGGACCGCCTTCTCCCCGAAGGCCGGCCTGCTCTGGGACATCGCCCCGCAGGCGCAGGTCTTCGCGAACGTGAGCCGCAGCTTCGAGCCGCCCTCCTTCGGCGAACTCGTCAACGCGAACAACGGCGGCGCCGGCCTGATCCAGCTCGAGGCCCAGACCGCGACCACCTTCGAGATCGGCACGCGCGGCCGGACGGAGCGGGCCGCCTGGGACCTCGCCTGGTACCACGCCCTCGTCGAGGACGAGCTGCTCTCCTACCAGGTCGCTCCCGGCCTCGTCCAGACCGTCAACGCCGACGACACCGTCCATCAGGGCATCGAAGCCGCCCTCGAGCTCGAGCTCGCCTCCGGTCTCTTTGCCGTCGGTTCCGGCCCGTCCCACGCCCCGAGCGCGAAGGGCTCCGCCGCCAAAGCGCCGGCCGCTCCGTGGCAGGACCGGCTCGTCCTCCGGCAGCACTATCTCTGGAACGACTTCCGCTTCGACGGCGACGCCACCTTCGGCGACAACCGTCTCCCCGGCATCCCCCAGCACTACTACCGCGCCGAGCTGCTCTACGAACACCCCGTCGGCCTCTACCTCGGCCCCAACGTCGAATGGGTGCCGACGGACTACAGCGTGGATTCCTCCGGCACCGAGTTCGCCGATGCCTACGCCCTGCTCGGGTTCAAGGTCGGCTACCGCAGCGAACGCGGCTGGTCCGCCTTCGTCGAGGCGAAGAACCTCACCGACGAAATCTACTCCGCCACCACCGGCGTCGTGAACACCTACGCCGGGGAGGCGATCTACCTGCCCGGGGATGGCCGGGGGATTTATACCGGATTGGAATGGAAATGGTGAACTCCTGATTTCTCGCCCTTACTCGTTCTCCTACTCATACTCTTTACTCCTTACTCTTACTCGATTGGCGGACGGGCTAGCTGCTGGGAGTAAGAGTAAGGAGTAAAGAGTATGAGTAGGAACCTCCTCCCATGATCCGCAATTCCCTCCTCCTCGCCATCCTCACCCTGAACGCCGTCGTCAGCCTCGACGCCAAACCGCCCACCGCCCCGACCCCGGGAGTGCGCGCCCTCGACCTCTACGCCGATGGAAAGCGCGCCCACCTTCTCACCGCCGAGATCGTGGACGACGGTCCCGCCCACCTGCTTCACCGTGTCTCGGCCGATGGCGGCGAAACGTGGAGCAAAGCCCGGCGCGTCGATGCGGGCATGCCTTCCGCCTTCTCCCCGCACCATGGCTTCGATCCGCAGATCGCCGCCAACGGCCAACGTCTCGTCGCGGCCTGGACCACGGCGGGGACCGACCGATGGGGCTCCGGCCCCATCGCCACGGCCTTGTCGGAAGACGGCGGAGCCACCTGGCGCCCCGGCCCGAACCCGGCCGACGATGGGTTGACCACCGGGCACGGCTTCCTCGACCTCGCCGTCGATGCGGGGGGGGCCTTCCACCTCGTCTGGCTCGACAGCCGCGATGGAAAACAGGGCCTCCGCCACGCCAGCAGCCTCGACGGAGGGACGACTTGGAGCGCCAACCGGACGCTCAAGGCGGGCACCTGCGAATGCTGCCGCAATACCCTCGCCATCGATCCGGACGGACATCCCGCTGTCCTCTTCCGTGACCACGACCCCAGAGATATGAAGGTGGTTTTCACGAAAAAGGGAGAATGGCAGCCGCCTCTCGTTGCCGGGGATTTCGGCTGGAAATTCGAAGGCTGTCCCCACGTCGGCGGCGGACTCGCCGCCACCCGCTCCGGCCTCCATGCCCTCGTCTGGACGGGTAGCGAAGCCGATCCCGGCATCCATCACGTCCGGCCCGGAGCGGAGTCGCGCCGCCTTGGCGGCTCCGGGGCCATCCATCCCGATCTCGCCGCCGATGCGGAAGGCACCCTCCTCGCCGTCTGGCAGGAACGGACCGAAGAGGGTTCGGTGCTGCACCACACCCTGTCCAATGACGAGGGCGTGACGTGGAGCGAGCCCCGCCCCCTTTCCCAGGCCGGTCTCTCGGCGACGCATCCCCGGGTCGTGTCCGCCGGTCCAGCCAGGTTCCTCGTCGTCTGGACCGAGACGCCGGAAGGCTCCCATTCCCGCTGGCGGTCCGTCCGGGTTCCTGCGCCTTGAGACGGGTCCGCCCTCCGACCTCAGTGCTGCTCGTCGGTCGCGGAGGCCGCATGCTCCTCGTCCACGGGATAGAGGAGACGGTAGTAGAGCGAGGCGACGAGCTGGCTGGAAAGCGGGATCGTCAGCATGCAGAAGAAGATCACCAGCAGGATCTTCAGGCCGGCAACCTCCTCTCTCAGGGACATCCAGAGGGCGATCAGCAGCAGGCTGCTGCCGAAAGTGGTCGCCTTGGTCAGGGCGTGCGCCCGGCAGAGCGTGTCGGGGAAGCGCAGGACGCCGATGCTGGCCAGCAGCATCACGATGGAGCCGGTCAGAAGAAACGCGCAGATGAGGATCTCGCCGATCATGGTTGGTCCTTTCCTTCCTTTTTGGCCAGCTTCTTCCGCCTCCACGCCTCGCTGGAGTCGCGCTGGCGCGGAATGACGGTGTTCAGATAGGTGACGAAGGCGATGCTGCCCATGAATCCGAGCAGCGAGAAGATGAGCATGATCTCGATCAGATGTCCGGTGTGCCAGCGGACGGAGAGCAGCACCATCATGCCCACGATGCAGACGGCGACCGTGTCGTAGGCCACGACGCGGTCGAGGATGCGGGGACCACGGACCACCCGCCAGAGGGACAGCAGGGCCGCCACTCCGAGGATCACAAAGCAGATGCTCACCGTCGTCTGGATCATTGGGTTTCCATGGTTTCCGTTTTCGGCATCTCGATGCTTTCCTCTCACCGCGTGATGGCAAGAAGCCGGCATTTGAGTTCTCTGTCGATTTTCTCGCGGAGCCGGTCCTCCTCCATCCGGGGAAAGGAATGCAGAATGAAATAGCCGTCGGGGGTACGGTCGGCCACGGTGGTGCCGGGCGTGAGGTTGATGAACTGGGCGAGCAGGACGGTCTCCATGGGACTGAGCCCGTTCACATCGTAGCGGGTGAAGCTGCCCCTCTGTCCCCCGATGCCAGGAGAGAGGCTGAGGATAGCCATTTCGAAATTGCTCCTCACCATGCTGCACATGAAATGGAAGACGAAGGAGACGAGCGCCCGGACGCGCCGGACGTAGTCCTGGCAGTGGAGGACGCCCTCCAGCGCCCAGAGCAGGAGGAAGCTGGCGATGGCTCCGATGAAGAAACCCGCCATGGTCGTCTGCCCGTAGAGGAAGGTCCACACAACGGTCACCAGCAGATGCATGGCGGCGGCCCTCATTCGGCGATCCCTCCTTTCCCGAGGGTGTTCAGCACGCTCTCCCGGTAGATGGACTGGTCCATCAAGCCGTCCGCCGCGGACTGCGCGATCTTCAGGAAGAACTCGGCGTTGAATCCGATGCACAGCGAGAAGAACACCATGACGGCGACGATGAGGGTCATGCCGCGCTGGGCCCGCGGAGAAACGATGGGGGCCTGCTCGCCCCGGGGCTTGTCCCAGAAGGCCTTCAGCCAGATCTTCATCATGCTCACCATGGTCAGCAGCGAGGCGAGGAGGGCGGCGGCGGCCAGCCAGTAGTGGCCTTCGCCGAGGCTCTCGGAGATGACGATGTATTTGCCCCAGAATCCGCTGAGCGGCGGGATGCCGGACAGGGAGAAGGCCTGGAGGAGGAAGAGGCAGCCCAGCAGCGGGCTGAGCCTCCACAGCCCGCCCATGCGCTCGAGATGGTCCGAGCCGCAGCGGAAGAAGGCGGTGCCGCCGATGAGGAAGAGCGAGGACTTCACGATGATGTGGTGGATCACGTAGTAGACGCAGGCGGTGATGGCCATGGGCGTGAACAGGCCGATGGCGAGGATCATGTAGCCGATCTGGCTGACGTGCTGGAAGGAGAGGATGCCCCGGATGAAGTTTCTCGAAACGGCGCCCAGCGCGGCCATCACCATGGTCGCGCCGGCGAGCAGGGCCAGCACGATGTGGACCCGGTCGAGGCTGTGGGGGAACACGGTGCAGAGCATGCGCAGGAGCACGTAGACCCCCACCTTCGTCAGCATGCCGCAGTAGAGCGCCGAGAGGGAATGCGGCAGGATGGGGTAGCTGTTCGGCAGCCAGTAGTAGAGCGGGAAGACCCCGGCCTTGATCCCGAAGACCACCATCAGCAGCAGCATGACGAGCAGCACGGAGAACTGCCCCTCCATCTCCGCGGCGCGCTCGGAGATCTGGGCGAGGTTCAGCGTGCCGAAGACGGCGTAGGCCAGGCCCGCCGAGATCAGGAAGATGCCGCTGGCGAAGATGTTCACCGAGAGATACGGGAAGGCCTCCTTGATGTGGCGGTCGTTCGCCTCCAGCGTGAGCAGGGCGTAGGAGGCCACCAGCATGATCTCGAAGGCGACGAAGAGGTTGAAGAGGTCGCCGGTGATGAAGGTGAGGTTGATCCCCGCCACGAGGAGCTGCATCAGCGGCAGGCGCATGGGCTGCTCCACCTCCACCTGCAGCTCGAGATAGCTGTAGAGGATGCAGACGAAGGCGACGAGGGCGGAGAGGCAGAGCATCAGCGCAGCCAGTCCATCGACGACGAGGGCGACGCCCAGGGGAGCCGTCCAGCCGCCCATGACGACGACCAGCGGAGGCTGTCCCAGCGCCTGCGAGGCGAGGACGAGGGCCACGGCGAGCTGGACGAAGGCCGAGATCCCCACCGTCCAGCGACGCCACACGCCCACCCGCCCCGCGAAGAGGCAGAGCAGCGCGGTCGCGAGGGGGATCGCGAAAGGGCCTATGACGAGGCTATTCATCGTCGGGTTCCGGCTGGAAGAGCTTTTCGGTGTCGATGGTCTTGGAATCGAGGATGATGCGGTAGAGCAGCATGACGAGGTAGACGGTCAGCCCGAGCCCGATGACGATCGCCGTGAGCACGAGCGCCTGCGGCAAGGGGTCGACGTAGGCCGTGACGGGCCGGTCTCCCTCGATGATCGGAGCCCTGCGATTGCCCGGCGCGCCGGAGATGGAGAGGATGAAGAGGTTTCCCGCGTTCGAGAAGATGATGAACCCGAAGAGGATGCGGATGAAGTTCTTCTGCAGCAGCAGATAGGTGGAGACGGTGAACATCACCCCCACCAGCAGGGCGGTGTCATAGGCCATCCTTCGCCTCCTTTCTCCTTGCGCGGTCCTCGATGGGCTCCTCCA
>CAYSZN010000024.1:6543-15801 GCA_964435425.1 uncultured Akkermansia sp.
GCCATGCCGAGGAGGATGAAGGAGATGCCCGTCATCAGCCCCGCGATGAAGCCCCCTCCCGGCAGCTGGTGCCCGCGGAACAGAAGGTAGGCGGACACGATGTTGACCAGCAGGAAGACGAGCTGGATGAGGGATTTGAGCAGGAAGGAGTCCGTGTTCCGGTTCATTCGCCCTTCTCCTTTCGTTTTCCCAGGAGGAAACCGGGCGCGGCGAAGGCCGAGCGGCTTTTCCTGTCCTGCCGGTTCTTGTAGTGGACCATCAGCCCCAGGCCCGCGAGGGTGGCGATGAGCAGCACCGTAATCTCGCCCATGGTGTCGAAGGCCCGGAAATCCACGAGGATGGTGTTCACCCCGTTGTTGCCCTCCGCCAGAGGCTTCGACAGCGCCAGCATCCGGTAGCCGACCGGGTCCGGGTGGCGGTTCAGGTCGGCGAAGAGGACCAGCAGCGTGGCCATCGTGCCCATGCCGAGCGAGAGGAGCGCCCGCGTGACCTGCTTCGCGTTCCAGCGGAATTCGAAGCGCGTTCCGGCCCGCGAGCCGGTCGAGAAGCGTGCGATCAGCACCAGCACCAGCACCACGGAGGCCGACTCCACGAGGATCTGCGTCATCGCGAGGTCGGGCGCCTTGTAGAGGACGAAGTAGAAGGTCAGGAAGAAGCCCGACACCGAGAGGGCCGCGAGCTGCGCCGTCCAGCGCCGCAGCCGCAGCACGCCGACGAGGCCGATGCAGACCATCACTCCGATCAAGGAGCGCCAGGGGTCGATGCGCCATTCCCTCCCCCCGAGATCGCCGAACTCGTCCCGGTGGACGACGAAGGCGCTCAGGACGAAGGCCAGCAGGGTGAAGATGACGATCGGCAGGTAGGCGGGCGGCCAGTCCGCCCGCAGCGCCAGGGTGATGCGCTTCGCGACATAGCCCAGGGTGTCCACCGAACGGTCGAAGGCCTTGTCGAAGCGCAGGAAGAGCGGCACCCGCGCCCAGCGCCATGCCTGACGGCCCGCGAGGAGATAGAGCAAGGCCCCGGAGGCGATGGCCGCAGCGCTCAGGAGCAGCTCGCGGTTGAGACCGTGCCAGAGCGAGAGCTTGACCGCCCCGCTCTCCTGGACGCCCGGCACCTTGAGCGGTTCGAGCAGGTCGCCCAGCGCACCGGGAAAGAGGCCGAAGCCCAGCGCCGCCGCCGCCAGCAGCAAGGGAGGAAGCTGGATCCAGAGGCCCGGTGAATGGAAATGGGCTTCGCGGGGTTCCCTTCCTCCGAACACGCCGAGGAAGAAGCGCAGGGCGAAGGCCACCGTCATCGCCGCCGAGAGCAGCACGGCCAGATAGAAGAGCAGGGCCAGTGCGCCCCGTTCCGTCCACAGGTCTCCCAGCTCGGCCAGCATCAGCTCCTTGCTGATGAAGCCCGTGGTCGGAGGCAGGCCGGCGAGTGCCGCCGCGGCGAACAGGGCCGACACGGCCGTGAGCGGCAGGCGGCGGGCAAGCCCCCCGAGCTCGCGCACATCGCGGGTGCCCGTCGCGTGGTCGACGATGCCCGCCACCATGAAGAGCGCCCCTTTGTAGAAGACGTGGCTGACGACATGCAGCAGATCCAGGCGTAGCCCCGAACTGCCGCCAAGGCCGTAGAATCCGATCAGGAATCCCAGCTGGCTGACCGTCGAATAGGCGAGGATCTCCTTCAGATCGTTCGAGCGCAGGGCGAGAAAGGCCCCCAGCAGCATGGTGAAGAATCCCACCCCCGCCACCAGCGGCAGCCACAGGTCGAGATCGTGGAAAATGGGGAACATGCGGGCGCTGAGGAAGACCCCCAGCTTCACCATGGTCGCGGAGTGCAGATAGGCGCTGACCGGCGTGGGCGCGGCCATGGCCCCCGGCAACCAGAACTGGAAGGGAAACTGGGCCGATTTGCCGAAGGCCCCCAGCATGATGAGCACCATCATCGCCGGAGCCAGCCATCCGGCCCCTTCCAGGACCTCTCCGCCGCGGGCCGCGATCCGGCTCAGCTCGTAGGTGCCCGCCTGCTGGGCCAGCAGGATGAAGCCCGCGAGCAGGCAGAGTCCGGTGGAGAAGGTCACCAGCAGGGCCCGGCGCGCGCCGAGGCGGGCGGTGCGCTTTTCGAAGGAGAAGCCGATCAGGAGGAAGGACGCCACCCCCGTCAGCTCCCAGAAGACGAAGAGCGAGATCAGGTTGTCCGCGAAGACCGCCCCGAGCATCGAGGTCATGAACAGCAGCAGGTAGGCGAAGAAGGCTCCCAGATGCTCCGCATCGCGCTCGAAGTAGCAGGCGGCGTAGGCGCAGACCAGCGCCCCCACCCCGAGGATCACGTAGCCGTAGAAGATCGACACCCCGTCGAGCACCAGCGACAGGTTGATTCCCAGAAAGGGCACCCATTCGACCATGGCGGTCGCCACCGTTCCGCCCGTCCAGTGGTCGCGGATCAGGACCGTGAGCAGGGCCAGCGAGGCGCAGGGGGCGAGCAAGGCGAGGAGACCGGTGCGGGAGCCCAGCCGTTTTCCGAGGGCCAGAGCGAGCGGCGCGAGCAGCAACGGCAGAAGAACGACCCCTAGCAGGAGGGCTGCGGGAAACGGATTCTGCTCAGCGAGTGCAGGCACTGGATTTCGGAGTGGTCAAGGGCGCACGGGAAGGTCTCGAGGCGCAAGCCCGACGATCCACCGGGCCCGACACGCATGCGCCGAGTTCCGGCCATCGGCTACAGCCTGCCATAACGGGCGGAACTTTGAAACAGATCGAAACGAACCGCAACCCAAACTCGAAGAAAAATGGCCATCGGAGCCGCGCCCGGAAACTACCGCCCCCCATGGACGGCCCGATTTCCACTCGCATCGCCGCCAAGCGTGGCGGATAGTTCCCGCGTCCCATGCCCAGGCCCCATTCCGTCAACAAGCCCGTGTCGATCAAGGTCGGCGATTTCTTCCGCCGCCATCACGCGAGCCTCTCCATGGAGCTGGCCGGCACGGATGCGGGCTTCAACCGCGAGATCCTCGAGCCGACGATCAACCGCCCCGGCCTCGCCCTCTCCGGCTTCTACAAGTACTTCGCCCTCCACCGCATCCAGGTGATCGGCCAGGCGGAGCGATCCTACCTCCGCCACCTCAACGAGGCGAACGCGGAGAAGCGCTTCGCCGACCTCTGCCGCCAGCGCATCCCTTGCATCGTCGTGAGCCGCGGCCAGCATCTCCCGGAGTCCCTCCTCCAGATCGCCGGCGAAGCGGGGATCTCCGTCTTCCAGACCGCCATGGTCACGATGAACTACATCAACGCCGCCACCGTGCGGCTCGACTGGGAGTTCGCGCCGACGACCTCGCGCCATGGATGCATGGTCGACGTGATGGGCATCGGCATCCTTCTCGAAGGCGAGAGCGGCACGGGAAAAAGCGAGGCCGTGCTGGGTCTGCTGCGGCGCGGGGCCAGCCTCGTCTCCGACGACCTCGTGCGCCTCCGCAACCTCGAGAACCGCGAGATCATCGCCACCTCGCCGGACCTCGGCCGCAGCTACATGGAGGTCCGCGGGCTCGGCATCATCAATGTCTCCGCCCTCTTCGGCGTGGGCACCCTGCGGACGGAGAAGCGGCTCGACCTCGTCATCACCCTCAAGAAGGAGTCGGAGATGAACGAGATGGAGCGGGTCGGGATCGAGGGCCGGACCGTGGAGATCCTCGGACTGCAGGTCCCCCACATCCAGCTTCCCGTCGCGCCGGGCCGGGACATGGCGCAGCTCATCGAGGTCGCGGCGCTCGACCAGAAGCTGCGCGTGCTGGGACACGACTCGGCCGTGGAATTCAACAAGAAACTCTTGAAAAGGATGCACGACGAACGTAAATCCATGTTTTGACCCCGTCCCTCCCCTTCCAAAGCCCGAGAGGGCACCCCTTCCGATGCCAGTCTGCGAACTCACCATCCCGAACGAAGACGGCCTGCATGCCAGGCCGGCGGCGAAGTTCGTGAAGCTCGCGAGCCGTTTCTCCTGCGACGTGTGGGTGGAGAAGGACCAGGAGGAGATCAACGGAAAGAGCATCATGGGCCTGATGATGCTCGCTGCGGCCCAGGGATCGGTGATCCGCGTCTCCGCCGAGGGCGAGGACGCCGAACTCGCGCTGGAGAAGCTCAGCGCCCTTGTCAACAGCGGCTTCGAGAACGAAGGGTGAGCGCGGTGCCGGCAGACAGGTGCGGCCCTCCGGGTTTCTTTCAGGAACCCATAAGATTTCCCTTTCCGGGCCGTTTAGATAGCGCCGCCGCATGAGTTCGTCCGACCCCAGAGCCGAGACCCGCCTGCAGGGCATTGGCGTGTCTCCCGGGATCGTCATCGGCCCCGCCGAGCGGGTCGGTCGCGCCCTGGAGGAGCCCGAACGGCTCACCATCGGCGGCGACGAGGTCGCGTCCGAGCAGGAGAGGCTCAGCGAGGCCATCGCAAAGACCCGCGAGCAGATCCTGAGGCTCCAGTGGGAGATCGACGCCGACGACGGCGAGACGACGATCTTCGACGCCCACCTCCTCATCCTCGAGGACTCCACCATCCTCAACGAGGTCCTCCGCATCATCGAGACGCAGCGGAAGTCGGCCGACTGGGCCTACTATTCCGTCTCGAAGCGCTACATCGACTCGCTCAGCCGCATCGACGACCCCTACCTGCGCGAGCGCGCCGTGGACATCGAGGACATCGCCAGGCGTCTCCTGCGCAATCTCCGCGGCAGAGAGGAGGACGACGGCCTGCGGCCGCAGCAGCCGGGCACGAGCATCCTCCTCGCCCACGACCTAACCCCCTCGGACACCGTCGGCCTCGACCGCAAGCAGGTCCGCGGCTTCGCGACGGAGCTGGGCAGCTCCACCTCGCACACGGCGATCATGGCGCGCTCCCTGAGCATTCCGGCCGTGGTCGCCCTGCACGGCCTGCCGAAGGACTTCCCCGCCGGCGACCCCGTGCTCGTCGACGGCTACCGCGGCCTCGTCATCCTCTATCCCTCGCCCGAGACCCTCGCGGACTACGAGGTGATGAGAGAGCATGAGCGCCACGTCCTCAGCGACCTCGAGACGCTGAGGAACGCGGAGACCGTCACCTCCGACGGCAGGAAGGTGACGCTCTCGGCAAACATCGAGTTCATCGAGGAGCTCGACAGCATCCTCGCCACCGGGGCGGAGGGCGTCGGACTCTACCGCACCGAGTTCTTCTACCTGAGCCGCCGCGAGCTGCGCGACGAGGACAACCAGGTGGCGAACTACCGGAAGGTGGCCGAGGCGACGCATCCCCACGGAGTCATCATCCGAACCCTCGACATCGGGGGGGACAAGCTCTGCCCCGAACTCTTCGAGGATCCCGAGCCGAATCCCTTCCTCGGCTGGCGCGGCATCCGCCTCAGCCTCGACCGGAACGAGGAGTTCCGCGTGCAGCTCCGCGCCATCCTGCGCGCCAGCGCCTTCGGCAAGATCCGCCTGATGTTTCCCTTCCTCTCCACTCTCGAGGAGCTGATCGGCGCGAAATGCCAGCTGGAGCTCGCCAAGGACGAGCTGCGCAGCCAGGGCGTGGCCTTCGACGAGGCCATCGAGACCGGCGCGATGATCGAGATCCCAAGCGCCGTCCTCATCGCCGACCATCTCGCGAAGGAGGTCGATTTCTTCAGCATCGGGTCGAACGACCTCATCCAGTACACCACCGCCGTCGACCGGGTCAACGACCGCGTCGCCCACCTCTACCAGCCGACCCACCCGGCGGTGATCGCGATGATCCGCGAGACCGTCGAGGCGGCCCACCGCAACGGGATCTGGTGCGGCATCTGCGGCGAAGTCGCCAGCGACCTCGTCCTCGCCCCCGTCTGGGTCGGCCTGGGCGTCGACGAGCTCTCCGTCGGCGGGGCCCAGCTCCTGCGCACCCGGCGCGCCCTCACCCGTCTCGACTCCGCCCGCTGCCGCGACCTCGCCGACCGGATCCGGACCTGCGGCACCTCGGCCGAGGTCCGCTCCTTGTGCCTGGAGCTGGCCGAAGCGGCCTACCCCGAGCTGATCCCCTGAACCGCCTCCGGACGATTGACGCGGAGCCCTTTTGCCTTGAAGATCGTCCCCTTCTCCTGAGCAGGATGCCGATTCCACCCCTTCACCCCTGCGATCCGACCCGGTCAGGCCCCCTCCGGTCCGTCCGTTCGCGTGCCTGCCTCCTCGCGGTGGCCGCCAGCCTCGCCGGGGGGCCGCTCTCCGCCATCGACCTGAAGGTGCTGACCGATCCGAGGAAGCTCTTCAAGAAGGACGCCGACGAGCTCCTCGAGACCGCCCAGGCCCCCTCCGGCCCCGGCGGCATGTGCGTGCTGCCCTCGGGCGAATACGTTGTCGCCTGCCATCCCTTCTTCCAGCCCCAGCACCGCGTCATGCGACTGGACCGCGACGGCCAGTGGACGCCCTTTCCCAACGAGGCGATGAACACCCCGGGATCGGGCGACCCGCTCCTGCTCGACTCCGTCATCGGCATCGCCTGCGACTCGCGCGGCATCGTCTGGATGCTCGACAACGGACGGCGCTCCGGCACGGCGGCGAAGCTCGTCGCCTGGGACACGAAGCGCGACCAGCTCCACAAGGTCCTCGTCATCGACGCCCTCGCCCTCGCGCCGAACTCCTTTCTGACGAACCTCGCCCTCGATCCGGTCGGCCCCTACATCTACCTCTCCGACCCCGCGGACGGCATCGTCTCCGCCATCCTCGTGCTGAACACCGAGACCGGCCTCGCCCGCCGCGTCCTCCAGGGCGACCGCTCCGTGCAGAAGGACCCCCAGATCCTCCTCACCGTCGACGGCCGCCAGATCGAGGTGCGCCGTCCCGACGGAGCCATCGCCAGCCCTCTCACCGGAGTCAGCCCCCTCGCCATCGACCGCCGCGGCGAATGGCTCTACTACGGAGCGCGGGACGGAGCCTCGCTCTACAAGATCCGCACCGAGTTCCTCACCCGCGCCGACATCACCGCCGAGGTCCTCGCCACCCAGGTTACCGGCGTCTCGCAGAAGCCCGTCTGCGACAGCATGGCCATCGACGCGAAGGGCCGGATCTACTTCGCCGACATCTCGCGCGGCTCCATCGACTACGTCGCCCCCGAGGAGAACTACCTGAACCTACGCCTCCTCGTCCAGGATCCCCGCGTGATCTGGCCTGGCGGACTCCTCATCGGCCCCGACGGACAGCTCCACTTCTACAGCAGCCAGCTCCACCGCACCCCCTTCTTCAACAGCGGAAAGGACGTCACCGCCCCGCCCTTCTCCATCTTCAAGACCCGTCCCCTGCCCTCCAGCCGCTTCGGCTTCTGACCGACGCATGGCCACCACGATCCTGGACACGCTCAAGAAGGGCGCCGAATACCTCCAGAAGCACGGAGTGGACGAGGCCCGGCTCAACATGGAGCGGCTCCTCTCCCACGTCCTCAGGATCGACCGGATGCGGCTCTACCTCGACTTCGACCGCCCCCTCCCCGAAGACCGGCTCGGCGTCCTCCGCGACCTGACCGTCCGCCGGGGCAAGGGCGAGCCGCTCCAGCACCTCCTCGGCACCGTCGAGTTCTGCGACCTCGAATTCCTCACCGACGCCCGCGCCCTCGTCCCCCGCCCCGAGACCGAGGAGCTCGTCCACCTCCTCCTCTCCCGCCCGTGGCCCGACCAGGCCGAGCTCCTCGACCTCGGCTGCGGATCCGGCGTGATCGGCCTCTCCCTCGCCCATCATCTCGCCGGACAAGGCGTGCGGACCACCCTTTCCGACCTCTCGCCCGACGCCCTCTCCCTCGCCCGCGAGAACGCCGCCCGCATCCTCCCGCCCGACGCGCCCCTCCGCTTCGTCGAAGGCGACCTCTTCGAGCCCCTCGGCGACGGGCGCTTCGACCTCGTCGCCGCCAACCTTCCCTACATCCCGGCCGCCGCCGAGACCCTCCTCAGCCGCGAAGTCCGCCGAGACCCCTCCCTCGCCCTCTACGGCGGCGAACGCGGCACCGAGGTGATGGAGCGCTTCCTCGCCCAAGCCCGCACTCATCTCCGCCCCGGCGGCCTCATCGCCATGGAATTCGGCATCGACCAGGCCCCCGCCCTCCTCCGCTGCGCCGAAGACCTCGGCTTCGACCACATCGAAATCCGCAAGGACCTAGATGGAATCGAACGATTTCTTTTGGTTAGTTAATAGTTAAGCGTTAAGAGTTGATAGCCATTCTCAACTTCTTCCTCCCAGCTCCTGACTCCCAGCTCCTACTTCATGGAAAAATTCATCGTTCACGGCGGCAAGGCCCTCGAGGGCAGCGTCAACATCAGCGGTTCGAAGAACGCCTCGCTCCCCATCCTCGCCGCGACCCTGCTCACCCGCGAGCAGTGCATCATCCGCCGCGTCCCCGATGTCTCGGACACCAACTACATGCTGCAGATCCTGCAGAACCTCGGCGCCGAAGTCGAGCGCGCCAGCGGCAACGTCGTGATCCGCTGCGAGAAGCTCCGCGGGCACGAGGCCCCCTACGACCTCGTGCGGAAAATGCGCGCCTCGGTCTGCGTCATGGGCCCCCTCCTCGCCCGCCACAACCGCGCCGACGTCTCCCTTCCCGGCGGCTGCGTCATCGGCGACCGCCCCATCGACCTGCACCTCCGCGGACTCGAAGGCCTCGGTGCCGAGGCCCGCGTCGAGGGCGGCAACGTCCTCCTCGAAGCCCGCTACGGCCTCGTCGGCAGCGAGATCGACATGAGCGGCAAGCACGGCGCCACCGTCCTCGGCACCGACAACGTGATGATGGCCGCCGTCCTCGCCAAGGGCACCACCGTCATCACCGGAGCCGCCTGCGAGCCCGAGGTCGTCGACCTCGCCAACTTCCTCAACGCCATGGGCGCGAAGATCACCGGAGCCGGCACGCCCCGCATCGAGATCGAGGGCGTCGCCGAGCTGGGCGGCGTCGAGCACACCGTCATTCCCGACCGCATCGAGGCCGGGACCTTCATGGTCGCCGGAGCCATGGCCGCCAAGGATGCCATCACCCTCAACCGGGTCGATCCCACCCACCTCGAGAGCATCTCCGAGATCCTCCGCCGCTGCGGCTGCCGCGTCGAGGAGAACGGATCCTCCCTCACCGTGGGCCGTGCCGCCAAGCCCGTCGGAGCGAACATCACCACCGAGCCCTATCCCGGCTTCCCCACCGACATGCAGGCGCAGATGTGCTCGCTCTTCGCCACGACCCCCGGCACCAGCGTGGTGCGCGACACCATCTTCCCCCAGCGCTTCATGCACGCCTCCGAGATGAAGCGCATGG
>CAYSZN010000025.1:0-15445 GCA_964435425.1 uncultured Akkermansia sp.
GTCCCCGCCCCGAAGGCTCAAGTCACCGCCAGACTGCACCCTCACCGATCCCGACGCCGACGGCACGAAGCTCCCGAGAAGCCGGTGACCGATCTGCACGTAGGCGCTGGCCTGCGATCCTGCATGCACGGACACCCCGCCTTCCTTGGCGAGGACAACGATCCCCCCGGTCGGGGAGATTCCGGAGACGGGGACCGCCCCGATCTGGGCGTATCCACCACCGTTGGTGTCGCTGCCGAGCACATTCACGGCATGGCCGAGCACGGTGGTGGTTCCCCCGGCGGAGCCAAGGGCGATTCCAGAGGTCTGGCTGCCGTTGCCGACGGAGACCCTGCCGGCATTGTTGCCCCAGAGGCTGGCGTCGGCTGCCACCACCCCGAGGTCGAACGCGAGCGTCTGCATGAGGCGGCAGCGGTTGAAGTCCAGTTCGAAGGTCAGCCCGTTGCTGCCGTCGAACTGACCGGTGGACGCATCGTGGCCTGCGTAGGCATCCCAGCCCGCCGCCGCTCCGACGTTTCCGCTGCCCGAGTTCTGCACGGTGGTTGCCATGGTCACGTTGCCGGAGGCCACGAAACTGGTGTTGAAGCCATGATTGAAGCGGACCGCATCCCCATCGACGAGCAAGTCCCCGTCGAGGACGGCGAAGGTCACTTCTCCGTCCTGCCCCATTTCGTTCGCGATGTCGGCCACGCCTCGGGCATGGTTGGAGAGGTCGAGCGTTCCGGTCACCAAGGTGATACCGGCATCGCCAATCCCTCCGACGGTGGTGGTGCCATGTCCGAGGCGCGTGCCCGCGGTGAAATCGGCCAGCACGGTGGCTCCGCCCACGAAGAGCTTCATTTCACCACTGCGTGTTCCCGTGGTGTGCGGACGGGCGCTGCCGTGCCCGACCATCGCAAAGGCGTCCACATGGGTGCCGCCCGTCAGGCTGAGGCCACCACCGGCCACCAGATGGATGTTCCCGCTGAAGTTGCCGTTGGACGCGTCGCCACCGTGCCCGATCTGGGAATGGGAGGCATCGAACCGACCACCCCTGAGCTGGATGTCGCCCGCCGCCGAGACGGAGATGTTTCCGTCAAATGCTCCCGTGGTCGTGGGGCCTCCATGCCCGATCTGGGTTTGGTTGATGTCATTGCTGCCCACGCTGGAATCGAGCGTGATGCTGCCATTCAGGGACGACACCTCGATCGAGCCGGTGATGTTTCCATCGTGCGAAAACCCGCCATGCCCGATCTGGACCGGAGACTGCCGCGCACTGCCGTTCTCCAGCAGGATGTCTCCGTCGATGCAGACCGTGATGTCCCCTGTCTTCAGACCATCGGAATTGTAGTCGCCGTGGCCGATCTGGGCCGCGTGCAGGCGGACTTCCGCGTTGTTGACAGCCTGGTCGCCGCCCTTGAGGACGAGACCGCCCCGCTCGGCCACCACGGTGATGTGGCCTTCCAGATCGCCGCCGCCGGCCCCGTTGCTGTGGCCACGGTGCCCGATGCCCGCGAAGCTGTAGTAGGAATTCGAAGTGGTGACCAGGTCATCCCGGCTTGCGGCGACGATGTTGATTCCGTAGTCGGCCAGGCCTGCTGCGAGACCGGTTTTGACAGCGATGTCGCCGCTGTGGTTTCCACGCACGTTGAAGTAGGCGGTGTGCCCGATCAAGGCGTAGTTGAAGCTGACGGCATTCTTCGCGGCGATCAGGTCGAGCTTGCCTCCGGCATTGACGGCGATGTCGCCACTGTAGCCGAAGCTGCCGCCACCGACGGTCGCGCCCGTTCCCCCGTGGCCGATCTGCGTTCCCGAGTAGCTGACGCTGTTGAAGGTCGCGAACTGCTCGGCAACCAGCTCGATGTGGCGACCGGCATTCACTTCAATCCTGTTCTCGACGAACGAAGCCATCTGCTGCGCGTGATGCCCGTGACCGATCTTCGCACCGGAATAGTTCCGCGTGCCGCCGGACAGCAGCACGTCGCGCCCGGCGTTCACGTAGATGGCGGAGGCGTCCACCGCCCCTCCCACCGACGAGAGGGCCGCCCCGCTGATCCGCCGTCCTCCGTGGCCGATCTGGGTGTAGGTGGTGTCCCCTATCCCTCCTTTGAGACTGACATCCATGGCGGCGAGAACATCGACCTTGCCGCTGAAGGCGATGCTCATGCCAGTGACAGCCGAGGTCCCGCCATGGCCGATCTGGGTGTAGTTGTAGGCGGCATCCCCTCCGGTCAGGGTGACGCTGCCGGTGACCGACTCGACCCGGATGTCGTCGCGGTAGGTGCGGTCGACCACTCCGTTGGCGTAGCCTCCGTGGCCGATCTGGGCGTGGGCGTAGTGGTCGGAGGTGCGGGGACCTCCGGCCCGCAGGACCACGTCGCCGTTCTTCGCCGTCACGGCGATGGCACCGGACTTGTCGCCGTCCGAATCGCGACCACCGTGGCCGATCTGGGCGTGGGTGAAGTAGCCGTTGTCGCTGGCCTCGACTTCGATATCGCCCGCCTCGGCGGTGACCTCGACAGCCCCGCTGGTGGCGCCGGTGCTGTAGGAGTGCAGGTGCCCGATGTGGGCCACCGCCTGGTCGCCGAGTCCGCCCTTGAGGCGGATGCCGTCGGTGGCGGCATCCGTCCCCAGCGCCCGCACCGTGGTGGTGCCGGACACGTCATTGTCGATGTCGTAGCCGCCGTTTCCGATCAACGCGTGGGAGTAGGAGCCGGTGCCGCCGGTCAGCTTGATGCCTCCGGTCCTGGCCTCGACGAGGACGTTGTCGGAGAGCGGAGCCTTCACCACCAGCCCCCCGTGTCCGATCTGCGCAAAGGCGTTGGTCCCCCCGCCGGACAGGCTCACGCCGTGCGCCGACCTCACGGTGACGGTGCCGGACTTGGCACCGTCCGAATCCCGCCCGCCGTGGCCGATCTGGGCGTGGGCGTTGGATCCACCGCCCTCGAGGCTGATGTCGCCCGCGACGGTGGTCACCTCGACGGAGCCGCTGGCGGTACCCGAGCCGACGATGTGCAGGTGCCCGATATGGGCGGCTGCCTGGCTGCCGGTCCCGCCCTTGAGCCGGATGCCGTCGGTGGCGGCGTTCGTCCCCAGCGCCCGCACCGTGGTGATGCCGGACACGTTGTTGTCGATGTCGTTGCCGCCATTGCCGATCGCGGCAAAGGAGTTGGTGCCTGTTCCACCGTTCAACGCGATGCCACCTGTCCCGGCCTCGACGAAGACATTTCCGGAGACCGGCCCCCTCAAACCCGAACCGCCATTGCCGATCAGAGCATGGGTGTTGCCCGCATTGCCTCCGCTGAGGGCGATGGCGGCGCCGGCCGTGACCGTGACGTCGCCGCCAAAGCTGCCGAGGAAAAAGCTGTTCCGTCCGAGACCTCCATGACCGATCTGGGCGAAGTTGGCGTCCGTGGTCCCGCCCTTCACGGTCACACTGCCAAGGGTGGCGGTGACATGGATGGCTTGATCGACGATATTCTGGGTGTTGTTGTTGCCGTAGCCGCCGTGGCCGATCTGAGCGTAGTTGTAGTTGCCGGCGGCCGCAGTCCCGCCCTGCACCACGATATTGCCCTTCTCGGCGGTGACGGTGATGACACCGGTCTTGGTGCCGCTCTCCCACACCCCATGCCCGATACGGGCTGCGGCGAAGGAGGTGCCCACCGTGCTGTTTCCGCCAGTGACGGTGATGTCGCCGTCGCCGGCGATGACTGTGACAGCCCCGTTCGAGGTCGAGGTGCCGCCCGTGCCCGCATGACCAATGGCGGCGACAGAATACTGCCCGAGGCCGCCGGTGATGCTGATATTCCCTTTCCTCACCTCCACATCGACATCACCGGTCATCGTCGCGGTGCCGCCTGTAATCCTCTCATGGCCGATGGTGGTGCTGGCGTACTGCCCGTTGCCTCCGTTCAGGGTCAGACTGCCCTCGGTGAGGTACACCTTGACGTAGCCTGTCATGGTGTTGCTGTCGGTCCTGTTGGTATGCCCGATCCCCGCCTTGGAGGACTGGCCGCCGCCGCCGCTCATGGCAATACCGCCATTGACCACGGAGACATCGGTGAAGCCGCTGATGGCCGCGTTGTTCAAGTAGCCTCCGTTGCCGATGAAGGCGCCGGAGTAATCTCCGTTGCCGCCGCTCATCACGATGCCGTCGGTGGCGGCGGTGCCCTTGGCGTTCACCGTCACGTCGCCACTGATCAACTGGTCGATGTCGTGACCGCCGTTCCCGATCATCGCGTAGGTCTGGAGACCGCTGCCGCCTTTGATCTGGATACCGCCGGTGCCCGACTCGACGAGGATGTTGCCGGACTGCAGCGCCCTCACCCCGGAGCCGCCGTGGCCGATCTGGGCGTGGGTGAAGTCGCGGCTGCCGGCCTCGACGGTCACCGCGCCACCGACGGCCTTCACCTCGATGGCACCACTGACGCCGCCGAGCATGAAGCTGTTCCGCCCGAGGCCGCCGTGGCCGATCTGGGCGAAGCTGGCATAGGAACGCCCTCCCCTCACAGTCACATCGCCGCTAGCGGTCACCTTGATGGACTGGTTCACGACGTTCAACGTCGAGTTGTTGCCGTAGCCGCCGTGGCCGATGCGGGCGAAGTTGTAGGTGCCGGTCCCGGTGTCGCCCATCCCCCCTTCGACGAGGATGTTGCCATCCTTGGCATCGACGGTGATGGTCCCGGTCTTGTCACCGCTCTCCCAGCCCCCGTGACCAATCTGGGCAAAGGAGAAATTCTCGGAGGTCGTGCCGGTGCTGGCCTTCAGAGAGATGTCGCCCTTGTCCACGATGACGTTGATATTGCCAGCGGCGTGCCGGGTGCCAGTGATGCCGCCGTGGCCGATCTGGGCGTAGGCATGCTTGCCGAGGCCGCCTGTCAGGCTGAGTCCGCCCTCCGTGATTTCCACGTCGATGTTGCCGGTCTGGCTGTTGTTGTCGCCCCGGTTGGCATGGCCGATCCCGACACTGGAGGCTTCGCCACCGCCGCCGGTCATTGTAAGTCCGCCGTTGGCCACGGTGACCTTGGTGTCTCCGCCGATGGCCGCGTTGTTCACGTAGATCCCGTTGCCGATGAAGGCTCCCGCATAGCTCCCGCCTCCACCGCTCATCATAATGCCATCGGTGGCGGCGGTGCCTGTGGCGTTCACGATCACATTGCCGCTCATCTGCCGGTCGATATTGTAGCCGCCGTGGCCGATCAGGACGTAGCTCCGGGTGCCGGTGCTGCCGATCAGCTCGATGCCTCCGATACCCGCGTCCACCGTGACGATGCCATCCATGATGCCGCGCATCGCCACGCCGCCATGGCCGATCTGCGCGGACGCGTTGAGGCCGGTGCCTCCGTAAAGTCCAACCTTCCCGGTGGTGTTGATCACCGAGACGGCACCGTTCGCGTCGCCCAGGCCATAGGCACCTGCCGCATCTTTCGCCCCGCCGTGTCCGATCTGGGCGTAGGCATCCTCCCGGCCGGCGTTCAGGATCACATCCTTCGCCCCGTCGATGGTGATCGCTCCGGTCTTGGCCATCGACCAGGCGTTCCCACCATGGCCGATCTGGGCATAGCTGCCGCGGCCTGCGGCCCCAGCACCGGCGTCGAGGATCACATCGCCGGGCGCACAGAAGCTGATATGGATTTCGCCGTTGAGATTGGAGTTCGCCGCACCCGTGCCGCCGTGGCCAATCTGCACATAGGAGTCGCTCACCCCCGTCCCCGCCGTCATGGTCAATCCGCCCTCCTTCAGGCGCAGGGTGATACTGCTGTCGGCCCCGCTCGCCGCGGTGGTCGGGCGGTAGCCCAGTTGGGTGTAGGCCCCATCTGTGTTCCCCGCGATCAGCTCGATGCCGTGGGCGGCGAAGGTGTTCGCCCCATACCTCGATCCGACGGCGACGCTGCTCGTCTGCCCGGCGCTGCCGATGGTGAGGGTCTTGCCGTTGTTGCCGAAGGTGCCGCAGTCGTTGAAGTCGATGCCTGCCAGCGTCCCCTGCGAGATGACCGGCTTGCAGTAGTTGAAGCCGCCCATGCCGTCGCTGGCGTAGCTCACGCTGCCGGGTCCGACCATGCCGCCCACGCCATTCCAGCCGGCGACGAGGGTGACGGCCCCGGTGCCGCTGTTCTGATAGGAGGACAGCATGGTGATATTGCCGCCAGTAACGAGGTAGAAGTCGGCGGACGTGTCGAGAGCCAAATCCGATGTGTCGATGATGTAGTCGGTGTCGCTGCTGTCGACGATCTGGACGAGCCCGTGGCCGAGGTTGCCGGAGATCATGGTTCCCTCGTCGGCCGTCGTGTAGCCGGGCAGGCTGATGGTGCCGTTGACCACCTTCTGGTAGCCGTCGCCGCTGCCGACGATGTAGTCGGCTGGCTGGAGGCCGTTGTTGTTCTGGTGGAAGAGGTAGACGTTGCCCTGGTTGGCGGCTCCGCTGCCCCCGATGCCGGTCAGGTTGCCCTGGGCGAAGAGGTGCATCCCGCCCCCGCGCTGGCCGGTGGAGGTCTTCGCCCCGTCGCCGTGGCCGAGCATCGCGTAGGAGGCCGCCCCGCTGCCACCGGCCAGGCTGATGTCGCCCGTCTCGGCCACCACGTAGACGTGGCCAACCATGGTTCCGGCGGTGTTGCGCCCGCCGTGGCCGATCTGGCTGTAGGCTCCGGTGCCGGCGCCACCCTTCAGCTCGATGCCGCCGCTGCCACGGGCCACCACCGTGATATCCCCGGCGAAATTGCCGGTGACACCGCCTCCGCCGTGGCCGATCTGCACGTATTTGTTCGCCAGCGTGCTGCCGCCGGTGGCGTCGAGCAGGACATTACCGCCGATCTGCACGCAGATGTCGCCATCCATGTTGCCGCTCACGTCGTAGTCCTGTCCGGCGGTACCCGACCCCACCCCGCCGTGGCCGATCCGGGAATACACATGGTTCGTCCCTCCGGTCCGAAGATCCATGATCAGATCCCCGCCAGCCGAGACGCTGATGCGTCCGGAATGGTTGCCGCTGAGCGAGACGCCGCCATTTCCGATCATCGCTCCGGTACCACCCTGGTTCCCGGAATGCAGCTCGACATTCCCCGTTCCGCCATCGACCGTGATGTCGCCCCGGAAGGCTCCCGCACGAACGGCGTTGAAGAGCCCCGTCCCGCCGTTTCCGATCATCGCTCCGGCGTATCCGCGAGCGTTCGCCTTGGAGGCGTCGAGGATGACTCCCCCGCTCACCGTGGTCACGGTCACGGCGGCATTGACCATCTCCACCGCGGCTCCGGCACTGGTCCCGGTCCCGTAGCCGCCATGCCCGACCTGGGCGCGGGCGTAGTGGGAGGCACCGCTTTCGAGCAGCACCCCGGTCTGGGCGTTCACGGTGATCGCACCGCCAAAGGTGGCGGCGCTGAACATGCCGCCATGGCCGATCTGGGCGTAGGTCTCGTTCGAGTTGGCACTGGGAGCATTCGTGATGGGATCGAACGCCCCCTTGACCTCCACCCTGCCAGAGGAGGTGACGGTGATGGCCCCGGACATCAAACCGGCGGACGAGGACCTGCCGCCATGGCCAATCTGGGCATGGGCGTATTGCCTGCCTCCGCCATGGAGGATGACATTCCCCCCGTTGGTCGTGGTGACGTGGATGGCCCCGGTGGCCGCAGCAGCAGAGGTCGATCCACCATGACCGATCTGGGCGAAGCTTTGGGGCGCGACCGTGGCACCGGCAGTGCTGTCGCCGCCGCCCCTGAGCGTGATCCCGCCGGAACCGGCCGAAACCGCGATCTCCCCGGTCTTGACACCCGTCCTCCCGTAGCCTCCGTGACCAATCATCGCAAACTGGCCGAGCTCCCTGCCTCCGAGCAGGTCCACGGCAGAATTGGCTCCGCTGCCGGTCACCGAGACGGCACCGTTATGTGTACCTGCATTCGAAGCGGTGTTGTAGCCACCGTGGCCGATCTGCACGAAGCTGCGGTTGCTGGTGCCGACGCCCAGGTCGTTGGCCGCGTTCATCGCAACACCGGTCACGGTCTCCACAGTGACATTCCCGGTCCTGTCTCCCGTGCTGTTGCCCCCGCCCATTCCGATCATGGCAAAGGCATCGGCCCCGGTTCCATTGGCCATGGCGAGGCCCGCTGTCCGCGAAGTGACCTTCACCGAATTGCCGGTCGCCCCCATCGCTCCGGTGTACTGGTAGCCGCCGTGACCGATCAAAGCGAAGCTCGCGCTGCCGCCCGCCACCATGGAGATGGCGTCCCTCGCCTCCACCTCGACCGATCCCAGAATCGTTCCAGTCATCGTCAGTCCGCCGTGACCGATCATGGAAAAGGCGTTGGCCCCATCTCCACCGACCATGCTGAGTCCGCCCTCCTGGGAAACGACCTTCACCAGATCCCCGGCCAGGCCGATCGCCCCGTGGCGGCTCTGGCCACCATGACCGATCTGGGTGAAGGCGCTCCCGCCGCTCCCGCCCTGCATCGCGATGGCACTCTTCACATCCACGGTCACCGAGCCGGACATGGCTCCCGTGTAGCCCCCTCCCCCGCCATGGCCGATGAGCGCGAACTTGCCGTAGTTCAGCGTGGGGGTGGCATCCCCCCCGGTCATCGTCAGCGTCCCGTTCTCGACGGCGAGCTTGACCTCGCCCGTCGCGGAGCCATTGGCATTGATCCCCCATCCCCCATGGCCGATCTGCACGAACGCCGCCTCGCCGGTACCCCCGGTCATGGTGACATCGCCGTTGCTCACCGTCACATCGACCTTGCCCGAGCGGTCCCCGTTGAACCCGCGGCTCTGCAAGCCGATCGCCGCCACGGCCAGGGTGGCCGTGCCCGCCCTCAAGTCGAGTCCCCCGCCGGCGATCCTCACGACCGTGTCGGAGTTCAGCATCGACCCTGTCACGTTGTTGGTGGCGTGGCCGATGTTGGCGAAGCTGTAGGTCCCACCCCCGCCTTTCAGGGACATGCCGTCGTTGGCGGTGCCCCCGTTGGAATGGACCGTGGTCGTGCCGCCGAGTGTCCCGGCGATCTGGTGCCCGCCGTTCCCGATCAGGGCGAACGCACTGCTGACGGTGCCTTCGAGCGAAATCCCTCCTCCAGCCGAAGTCACCGTGACGTCGCCCGACGCGCCGAAGGCTCCGCCCAGGTTGCTGGCGGAGATGTCGCCGAGCCCGCCGCTGCCGATCATGGCATAGGCACTGCCGCCCGTCCCGCCTCTCAGCGTCACCCCGTCGGTGGCGGTGGTCCCGGTCGTGGTCACCGAAATGGCGCTGCCACTGACCGAGCCGTTCACGTAGGCTCCCCCGTGGCCGATCTGGGCGTAGGCAAGGCTGCCCCCGCCTCTCATATCCACCAACCCGGCGTTGACCGCGACCGGAGCGCCGGTGATCGTGTAGGTGCCCACGGCCAAGGCCTCGTTGTAGCCGCCATGCCCCACCTGGGCAAACGCCCGGGCGTTGCTGCCACCGGTCATGACCAAGCCCCCCGCGCCGGCGGTCACGTCCACCGCACCGCTGAAAATCCCTCTCACATTCGTGCCTCCGTGGCCAATCATGGCGAAAGTGTCTTGTCCGCCTCCAGCCGCCAGCTTCACCTGGTTGCCCGCCGTGACGGTGACCGCATCGTGGAATTCGCCGCGCATGAACCCTCCCTTGCCCACTCCGCCGTGGCCGATCTGGGTGTAGGCCTGGGCTCCGTTACGGCTCTCCAGCATCACCGAACCGACCGTGGCGTCGACGTTGATGGTGCCCGTGTCGGTCTGTACCGATCCATTGCCGTATCCGCCGTGACCGATCTTCGCGTGGTTGAAGGTGGCCGTACCGCTTCGAATGACGATATTGCCCTGATCCGCCTTCACGTCGATGTTGCCGCCATGGTTCCGGGTGGTCCAACCGCCGTGACCGATCTGGGCAAATGCGAACCAATTCGTAACTCCGGCTTCCAGGAGGATGTCGCCACCCGCCACATCGACATCGATCAGACCGCTCATCGCCCCTCCGCCACCCTGGCCGGTATGGCCGATGGTCGCGTTGCTGTAGTAGGCGTCGCCCGCGTTCATCGTCAGGCCGCCGTTCTGAACGCTCACATAGGTGTCGCCACCCACCGTGGACACGGTGTTGTATCCGCCGTTTCCGATCATCGCTCCGGCGAATCCCGACCGGGGCGAAGCGTAGGTGTGGTTTCCGTCACCACCGCGCATCCTGATGCCGTCGCCGGCTCCCGTCCCCTTCGCCTCGACGCGCACCGTGCCGCCGAGAGCATTGTCCACCCAGTAGCCTCCGCTGCCGATCAGCGCATAGGCGATATTCCCCAGTCCACCCTTGACGTCGATGCCTCCGGCACCCGCCTCGACGGTGACATTGCCTCCGATGGCCCCGGCGTTGGAAAGGGCGACGCCCCCGTGTCCGATCTGGACGTAGGCGTTGTGCGCACCGGCTCCGCCCATCATCGAAACGGCCCCCGTGGTGTTGATCACCTGGATGCTGCCGCTGGCCGACAAAGCACGCCTCACGTAGGAGGGATCGGCAGCTGAAATGGTCGGGTCCACCCCCGTAGCCCCGCCATGGCCGATCTGGGCGTAGGCATGGTTGCCGCCGCCCTCGAGCGTGACGTTGCGGGCACCGTCGATGGTCACATCGCCCGTGAACGTTCCCGAAGTCCCGGAGCCGCCGTGCCCGATCTGGGTGTAGGCCTGGGCACCGCCACCGCTGATCAGCTCGAGGTCGGTCGCCAGATTCAGGTCGATCACGCCGCCCACAGCCCCCACGACGCCGCTGGCACCCCCATGCCCGATCTGGGCGGAGGAAAGCAGGCCCGCGCCTCCCCGGAGGGACAAGCCCGCGAGGGACTCGACCAAGATGCCGCTGTTGATGGGCGATGCGACGCCCCCGAGACTGCGATGGCCGATGCCGGCGTAGGTGTTGTTCATGCCGCCGCCCTGGACGGACACTCCGCCCCCGTTGGCCATGACGGTGATCGCCCCGGTCCGGGCGAGGCCGGCGACGGGCAGGGTTCCGATCAAGGCATGGGCTCCGGCGTTCGTGTTGCTGCCGAGCACCTCCACCCCATGGCCGAGCACCGTGGTGGCTCCGCCGACGGAACCGACCGCCGCCGCAGCGGTGGACGAACCCACCGTGACCACCGCGTTGTGGTTGCCGTAGGCATTGGCGACTCCGATCAAGTCGCCCGCGACATCCACGTCGGCGATGATGTCGGTCAGCGGATTTGCCAGCGGAGCGGCCACCGGGCTCCAGCCCGCCACGGCATTGATATTGCCGCCGCCCAGGTTCTGCACCGTTCCCCGGATCGCCAGACCGTATTGCGAGAGGAGATTGAAATCATTGGCCGAGGTGTATGTCATGCCCACCGTCGGATTCACGAGCATCCCGCCCGCGCCGGTGGCATGCAGCGAGACATCGCCGCCCGCCAAGTTCGCCGCCATCGTGCTTGCGAAAGCATTGTTGATTTCAAAGACATTGCCGGGGGCATCGCCGTAAGTCGCGTCTAGGGAATTCGCCTGAATGGTCACATCGGCATTCAGCAGGGACCCGCTCACCGTATGGTGGCCGATCTGGGCGATTTGGGAAGTTCCATCAACTGAAAGCTCCCCGGCAGCCCGCACGAAAATGGACCCGGACCGGTTCCCGTTGTGCGCCCCCGAATTCCACCCTCCGTGACCGATCCGGGCAAAGCTCTGAGCCGTGACGCCACCGACGACATCGATGTGGTTGCCCGTCACCCGGATGTTGCCGTCAATATTCCCCTGGACTTGGAAGTTGCCTCCATGTCCGATTTGGACCGAGTTGAAGTCGAGTCCGACAGCGCCCCCGATCATCCGCACATCACCCGCGCCTGCGTCCACCGTGACGTTTCCGCCGCCCCCTTTCGTCTCCCGGCCTCCGTGGCCAATCTGGGCGGACGCGAAGCGGCTGCCCGTGGTGGCATTTCCAAAACCACCAGCCTCCAATACAACACCGTTCCCCGAGACCTCGACATTGCCATGCGCGGCATCGAGCGAAAAATCCCCGCCGTGACCGATCTTCGCGTAGTTGTAGTGGGCATTGGCAAGCGTGGAACCACCACCTGCCAGAGTGATCGCTCCGCTTCCGCCCCTCACCACGATATCGCTTTCAATGCTTCCATCCGAACTCCCGATACTGCCGGAGCTGTTGTATCCTCCGTGCCCGATTTGCGCGTAGGCGCTGCTTCCAGTGCCGAGTCCGCCGCTGGCCGACACCCCGTTGCCGGAGATCACCGTGATGTTGCCGGATTTTTCCCCGGAGACCGCGTTGCCACCATGTCCGATCTGGGCATACGAGTTGGTACCGCCCCCGGCGGCCATCCCCACGCCGCCATTTTTTGCATGGACCGTGATGGCCCCGGTTCCCGCGCCGCGGTAGCCGATTTGCGCATAGGCGCCCGCCGCCGTCCCTCCAGACAGGGAGACCGCATGCCCGGCCACATTGGTTTCCCCGGAAAGGCTGCCGACCGCAGCCGCAGCCGCCGTATTGGAGAGGATCACCGTGCCATTGTTGTTCCCGAACGAAGCGGGGGTGCTGAAAATGATACCCGCCATGTCGACACCGGCGACGATGCCCGTCGCCGGGTCCGCCAATGCGGCCACCATCGGATCCCAGCCCGCCACGACATTGACATTGCCGCTGCCGGCGTTCTGGACGATTCTCCGGATATCCACATCGTATGCCGAGAGGAGGTTGAAGTCGTTGGCCGAAGTGAAGGCCATGTTCGACCCCGGACTCACTAGCATCCCGCCCACGCCGGTGGCATGCAGCGAGACATCGCCGCCCACCAGATTCGCCGCCATCATGCTTGCGAAGACATTCCCGATTTCAAACACATTGCCTCCCGATCCGCCGGCCACCGTGTCCATGGATGCCGCCACGATGGTCACGTTGGCATCGTGGATGGTCCCGGCACCGGCCACGTTGTGGTGCCCGATCGCGGCAACGCCGCCGGACGGGGTCTCGATCGAAACTTCCCCGGGAGTCCCGACATAGATGCTTCCGGTCCGGTCCCCCGTATTGATCCCCGAGGTCCAGCCCCCGTGGCCGATCCTGGCGTAGCTCGTGGAAGTGGCACCGCCGTCGAGAGTCACGTTGGCACCCGTCACCCGGATGTCTCCGCTGAAATTGCCCCATGCATCGTGCGACCAGCCGTGGCCGATCTGGGCGTGCCTGAACTCCCAGGAAGTGCTGAGCAAAACCTGCCCCCCCGTCAGATCGACGTCACCCGTGCCCCCATCCACCGTGATGTTTCCCGTGTAGTTGTTGCTGACAGGAATTCCGCCCACGGCACCTCCGCGCCCACCGTGACCGATGTGCGCGGCCGCGAAGCGCCCGGTGCCCGTCTGGTCCGCCGTCAGAGTCACGCCGTTTCCGGCCTCGACCGTGATGTTTCCTCCCTTGTTCCCCACGATCTGATATCCCCCGTGGCCGATCTGGGCATGGCCGTTGTCATAGGTGTCGCCGGCGGCCAAACTCACCCGGTTGACGGCGCCCACCCTGATATCGCCGTGGCCGTCGCCCGTGCCGAAGTATCCGATCTGGGCCAGACGGACATCGATCGAGGCCCCGCTCGTTCCGATCAAGGCCACATCGTACCCGGCCACATTGGTCTCCCCGGAAAGGCTGCCCACCGCCGCCGGCCCGTTCGCGTTGGAGAGGATCACCGAGCCATTGCTCTTTCCGAACGAAGCGACGATGTCGAAAATATCGTTCTCCATATCGACCCCGGCGATGATGCCGGTCGCCGGATCCGCCAGAGGAGCCACCGTCGCATCCCAGCCCGCCACGACGTTGATGCTGCCATCGCCCGCATTCTGGATGGCTCTCCGGATATCCACATCGTGTGCCGACAGGAGGTTGAAACCATAGGACGAAGTGAACACCAGGTTCGCCCCATGATGCACCATCATGCCGCCCGCACCGGTGGCGTGCAGCGAGACATCGCCCCCCACCACGTTCGCCGCCATCATGGTTCCGAAGGCACTGTCGACCGCAAACACATTGCCCCCCGAAGCGCCGAACACCGTGTCCACCGATGCCGCCACGATGGTCACGTTGGCATCGTGGATGGTTCCGGCACCGGCCACGTTGTGGTGCCCGATCGCGGCGACCCCACCGCCCGCCGGATCGTCGATCGAAATCTCCCCCGGAGTCCCGACATAGATCGTTCCAGTCCGGTTCCCGGTGTTCACTCCCCCCGACCACCCACCGTGGCCGACCCGGGCGTAGTTGTAGGTGCGGGCACCGGCATGCAGATTCACATGGGCGCCCGTCACCCGGATGTCGCCGCTGAAATTGCCCGATGCGTCGTAGGACCCGCCGTGACCGATCTGCGCGTTCCTGAAATCCTGGACTCCGAGAACCTGGCCCGCCACCAAATCGACGGAGCCGGCTCCCCCATCCACGGTGATATTGCCTGTGAAGTCACCGCCTGCGGCGTGCCCCCGCCCGCCATGGCCGATCTGAGCGCCCGCGAAACGCCCGTCACCGGTCACATCCGCCATGAGCGTCACGCCGTTCCCGGCCACGACGGTGATGTTTCCCCCCTTGTTGCCCGCCACCTGATACCCGCCGTGCCCGATCTGTGCGTGGGCGTAGTCGTATCGGGCTCCGCCTTGCAGGCTCACCCGGTTGCGGGCGTTCACCTCGATATTGCCAAGCACATTCCCGGTCCCGGAGTATCCGATCTGGGCAAAGCCGCTGCTCGATGTGGGCGACGGCACATTCGTTCCGGTCAGGGTCACATCGTGCCCTGCCACAAAGGTCAGGCCCTGCATGCTGCCCACGCCCACGCCGACCGTCTGCGTGCCGTCGCCGATGAAGACCGTCCCTGCATTGGTTCCGTAGGCTGCCGGAGTGCTTTGAAAATGAGACAGATCGAGCACACCTGCCGTCACGCCACTGCCACTTGGCACCGGGGCCAGCCCCGTGCCATTCCATCCCGCGATCAGATGAACCGCGCCGCTGCCCTGGTTTTGAATGCTCGCCCCCACATGGATATGGCGGTTCGCCAGCAAGGTCAGGCTGCCCGCGCTGTTCCAGTTCACATGAGCATCCGCGTTCACCGTGATGTCCCCGGCATCCGTACCGGCGCTGGCCGTCGTGATCACGACATTGCCGCCCGCCAGCATTCCTTCCAGCGTGACGTCACCAATAGAATTGACGGTCGAGGCTCCAGCGCCCGCCGTGATGGTGAAGTTCGTCGGGTCGAGAAGGAGCGTCCCGGATTGCCCGTTCGCCGCGAGGGTCGACACACTGCCGTCGAACCACAGCGTTTCCTTGCCCGACACCTCCACGAAACCGCCGTCGCCGGAACTTCCCAACGCCTGCGCCGACACGCTGCCACGGTATTCTGTGTCGCCGTCCGACCACAAAATCACCTGCCCGCCGTACCCGCTCGACAGGGCGTCCGCCCGGAGCACCGTCCCGTCGTCGATCACCAGCCTCTCCGCATTCCGGACCGTCGCGTCGCGCCCCTGG
>CAYSZN010000026.1:0-15313 GCA_964435425.1 uncultured Akkermansia sp.
TGGTTCATTCGTGGGTGTCGGTCGTGGAAACGGAGCGGAAGCGCAGGCGGGAAGGCGTGGCCCGGCTTGGCGGTCTGTCCCGCTCCGGCGGAGCCTCGCCAAACGCGGTGAGCTTACTCCCTCTCGTCCTCCATGCAAACCTTCGGTCGGGTTGGGGCCGGGAAATTGATTTCCTCGAAGCGACCATGGTCAGCGAATCTAAAATATGGAAAATATGAAAATTTTATAAAAATCTTGAATAAGAAGTATCGCTGAAGTAATTTCCTTGAATTCCACCATTCCGAGATGGCGTGCCCTCGATGCTCGCCCTCTCGGCCACCCGAGAATGAATCAATTCGGTGCAGGGCCTTCCCAACCGGCCTCCTCTGAAGCCCTCTTCCCAGGATTCCCCACCTTGGACGTGGGGAGGCTGGCCACCGTCGTGTGGCGGCGGCTCTGGCTCGCCCTCCTCATCGCGGGAGGCTTTGTCGGCGCGGCGATCGCCTATGTGCTGGTCGCTCCGAAGATCTACCGGTCGACCGCGGTCATCTACGTGGACCCGAAGAACGAAGGGGCCGTCTTCGAGGGCCTGAAGGGCGTCCGCCAGGCGAGCTGGGAGTCGCTCGACTCCCTGAAATCCATGGCCGAGGGCATCCGCAACGGCACGGTCATTCTCCGCGTCGCCGACCGGCTGAAGCTGCGCGAGGATGCCGGCTTCCTGCCGCCGAAGGCGGGGGGCTACTCCGATGCGGAGCTTGTCGAGATCATCGGAAAAAAGGTGGACGCCGAGCTGCGCCGCGGCACCCGCCTCATCGACGTCTCGGTGAAGGACCGGTCTCCCGAACGCGCCCGGGCGATGGCCGCGGCCTTCATCGAGGAGTTCCAGGACCTCATCCGCGAGCAGAACGTCGCCTCCGCCGGGAAGAGCCGGGCCACGCTGGAGGAGGAGGCGGCGAACCAGCTCGCCCGCGTCCATGCCGCCGAGGAGCGCCTGCAGGAGTTCCGCAAGGAGCACGCCGACGTCGCCCTCGACGAGAACCGCGACCTCACCTCGACGAAGCTGGAGGATCTCGACAAGCTCCTCAGCACCGCCGCGAACGACGCCCTCCTGAAGCGGGCGGAGTTCGAGCAGTATCGGGCGATCCCGAAGGAGGAGATCGAGCGGGTCTTCGAGATCGGAGACCACGGCAGCCAGGACCACGTCCAGAAGCTCCTCCTCGCCCGCAACCAGAAGCGGGCGGAGTTCGTCCGCATCAAGGAGCAGCACACGCCGGCCCACCCGACCTACGTGGCCTACGAGGGGGATCTGCGCGGTCTCGAGGAGGAGGTCCGCCTCGTCGCCCTCGGCATCGGCGAGTCGATCGAGAAGGGCTACGCCCGCGCCGTCGAGCACGAGAGGACGCTGCGCGAAACCGTGCAGGAGCAGAAGCTGAAGCTCATCGAGGTGGACGGGATCATGAAGGAGTTCCGCACCCATCTCCGCGCCGTCGAGGCGGCCTCGGCGACCTACGAGCGTCTCCTCGACCGCATCAACGACACCGAAGTGACCGGGCGGGTCGACGAGACCGTGGTGCGCACCTTTTCCGACCCTCTTGTACCCTCCAAGCCGATCTCTCCGAAAAAGACGATCACCGTCGCGGGGGCGGGGGTCTTCGGAACGGTGGCCGGCCTTGCCTTCGTCCTCGCGCTCGGGCTGCTCGACCGGACGCTGCACAGCCGCAAGCAGGTCGAGGCGACCCTGGGTCTCGCCGTCCTCGCGGAGATCCCGCTCGCCGGCGACGGCAGGCGCGACCTCGGCGAGACGCTCTTCATCACCCGCGATCCCGCCTCGCTGGTGAGCGAGGGGATCCGCTCGCTGCGCACCTCGCTCTCCGCCCATGCGCCTCGCAGCGTGATGGTGACGAGCCCCTCGCCCAACGAGGGGAAGAGCTTCGTCGCCGCGAACCTGGCCGTCCTGCAGGCGAACATGGGCTACCGCACCCTCCTCGTCGACGCCGATTTCCGGAAGCCCCGCATGGCGTCCCTCTTCGTCGATCCGATGCGAGGGCAGCCGGGCCAGGGCGGCATCGCGGCCCAGGGCTTCTGCCAGGAGACCGCGTTCAAGAACCTCCATCTCATCTCCTGCGGGCGCTTCGCCTCCGACACGGGCGAGCCGATGAACGGCGAGATCTTCGCCCGCATGCTGCACGAGGCCTACGCCTCCTTCGACTGCGTCATCATCGACACCAGCCCCATCCTCGCGGTCAGCGACGGGCTGAACTACTCGCGCCATGCCGACGCCGTCGTGCTCGCGGTACGGGCGGGGGACACGGACGCCGAATCGGCCCGGCGCGCTGTGCGCGAGCTGCAGCGGATGCGGGCCTCTCTCGTCGGCGTCGTCCTGAACGGCGTCGATGGGGCGAGCCTCGCCCGCACCAGCTATGTGCAAGGCACGGCGAAGGCGCTGGCTGCCGCCGAGCCCCGCGAGCCCGTTCCGGCGGCCACCGTCGGCTGACCCGATCTCTTTTGCCTTTTTTCCATGAGCGAACCCCGTGCCAATGACAGGATCCGGTCCTCCTCGCGTCTGCCCCTGCGGCAGACCGCGGAAACGTCGCGCACCCGCTACCACCGTCTCGTCGCGGGGGCCTTCGTCGTCGATCTGCTGATGGTCGCGGCGGCGCTGCTGATCGCCCAGTGGATCCGTTTCGAGACGCCGGTGGCCAGGGTCGGCGTGCCGGTGGAGGACGTCTTCCGCGCCCGGGACTACGTCGGCCACATCGTCCTCGGCGTCGCCCTGATGATGGCGACCCTGCTGAACTTCCGCCTCTACACGCGGGAGAACCTGCTTTCCTACACGAACACGCTCCGCATCCTCTTCAAGTCCTCCTTCGTCTGGGTCCTGGCCTATCTCGCCCTGACCCTGATGCTGAAGTTCGACCCGCCGATCTCGCGCGTCTTCTGTGCCATCGGTCTGGTCACGACGCTGCTGATCCTGCCGCTCTGGCGCGGCATCCTCTGGCGCGTCGTCAGCCGCGAGGAGCATTCGTGCAGCCTCCGCCAGCGTGCGCTTGTGGTGGGCTGGAGCCGGGACTTCTCCCGCGCGGTGAAGGTCTTCGGCTCGGCGCCCGACCGGCCTTTCGACATCGTCGGCGTCGTCGCCCCGCCCGGCGGGGAGTTCCAGGAGCCGGTCCCCTCCCACATGCCGGTGATGGGATCCTACGAATCGCTCGGGACGCTGCTCCAGCTCGGCGTCTGCCAGATGGTCGTCGTGGCCGACGACGCGCTGAAGTCGGGCACCCTGATGCGCATCGCCTCCCTCTGCGAGAAGGAGATGGTCGAGTTCAAGCTCGTCCCGACCTGCTTCCAGGTCCTTCTCAGCGGCCTGCACCTCGAGTCGGTCGGCGGCATTCCCATCCTCGGGATCTCCCGTCTGCCGCTGCACTCCACGGTGAACCGCTACGTGAAGCGCTTCGTCGACATCGTCGGAGGACTCGTCGGGCTGGCCCTCTCGGCGCCGGTGATCGCGCTCTTCGGCCTGTTCATCTACCGGGAAAGCCCCGGTCCGATCTTCTACCGCCAGCGACGCCTCGGGGCGAACGGCAAGACCTTCGACATGGTCAAGCTGCGCAGCATGAAGCTCGACGCCGAGAAGACCGGCGTGGGCTGGACGGTGAAGGACGACCCGCGCTGCCTCCGCGTCGGGGCCTTCATGCGGCGGTGGAACATCGACGAGATCCCGCAGTTCTGGAACGTGCTGAAGGGCGACATGAGCCTCGTCGGTCCCCGTCCCGAGCGCCCCGAACTGATCGAGCAGTTCAAGGAGGAGATCCCGCACTACAACGCGCGCCACCACATCAAGCCGGGCATCACGGGCTGGGCGCAGGTGAACGGCCTGCGCGGCGACACCGACCTCTCCGAGCGGGTCCGCTTCGACCTCCACTACATCGAGAACTGGAACGTGCTCCTCGACTTCCAGATCATGTTCCTCACCTTCGTGAAGCGGGAGGGGGCTTGTTAGCAGTTCATCAAGATTGGAATGATAGATGCAGTATCCAGCTTCGCTAACGCGTTGTTTCAGTGGAGTGTCCCGGAGGGACGCGAGCAATTAGCCGGGGGTGGACCTGCGAAGCGGGGGAACCCCCGGAACTCGTTGCCCTCACAGGCGAGGCGCCCCGGAGGGGTGCGAGAAGGCTCGGCAACGAGAAAATCGACCGGCTTCTCCCGCATCGGACGCTTCTCCCGCCCCTCCGGGGCGGTTTGGTCTTTCGTCGTTCAATCCGGTGGTTGCGCTCGTTCCTCGCTCCACCACCGGCTGATTTCTCCCGCCCCTCCGGGGCTTTCCGTGATTGACCATCTCTCATTTCGATTCTGATGGATTGTTAGGATCACGGGTCAAGAGTTGGGGACCACCTGCTCTCAACACTCAACCATCCACTCTCAACTGAACCTCCTCCAACAGGCCTTCGCCAACGATCAGGCCGAGATCGATGCGCCGCCCACTCCTTCGCTGGGGTGGTTCCGATGGCTCTTTGTCGTCTTTCTGTTCTCCTTCGTCTTTGATTACAAGTCGCCTGACCTCGAGTTCGGCGCGGTCTCGACGGGTGGTTCGCTGTTCCAGTTCGCCTTTCTCGGGATCGCCATGCTCTCGGGAGGACTGGCGACCCTGCTGGGGGCCAGGCATCTGCTCGTCCGCCCCGGCATCTATCTTGTGCTGCTCTGGTGGGGCTACGTCGCCATGTCGCTGGCGGTCGCCTTTCTCTGGGGGAACGAGACGGGCCGCATCCTGCGCCTCGCCATTCCTCTCCTCCTCGTCGGCTTCGGCCTGAACACCACGCTCATCGTGGCCGCCTGCGGCATGAGGGCGGGCGAGGCGGTGCGATGGTTCCTCGCCGCCGCACTCGTCAATGTCGTGTGGCGCTTCGTCTTCGGCGCCCTCTTCTCCGACACGCCCATGTCGGAGATCCGCATGGAGATCCTCAGCCCCGCGATCGGCTTCCTCTTCGCCTGGACAGGCTGCGCTTTCCTCCTGCGGCACCGGTTCACCTGGTGGAGCCTCGTCGTTCTCGGCGTGCCCCTCGCCGTCGCCGCGATCTCGGTGACGAGGAGCCTCGCCCTGCCGCTCGTGGTCTCCTTCGTCACAGCCGGATTCTGCCTTGCCCTGGCGATGCTGTGGCGCATGTACGACCTCCGCTTTCCCCTTCGGAAGATCGGCCCGCTGGTGGCAATGGGCGTCGCCGGCATCCTCGTCATTGCCGGAGTCGCCCTCGTCCAGCCGAACCTGGCGGACCGGTGGTACCAGCGGATGTTCGACAACCGCGGCGAGGGCGGGGCGACGACGGAGGACCTTTCCTCGCTGATGCGCAAGGCCGAGGCCAAGTCGATGTGGGACATCCTCGCGGAGCAGCCCCACAGCTTCGTCTACGGACGCGGCCTCGGGGCCGCCTACTACTGGGACGAGTCCTACTATCCGGAGCTCTTCCTTGTCTATCCCGAGGACCGCCACCAGTTCCCCGACGAGATCTTCAGCGCGGGCCACAGCATCTGGACCTACACGCTCTTCTCCACCGGCTTCATCGGCATCGCTATCACCTTGCTCTCCTTCTTCGTTCCCATGGGGCTCAGCCTCCACGCCGCCTGGCTGAACTCGCGCACCGTGATGGGGCCGCGGGCCTGGGACAGCTTCCTCGTGTTCCTTCCCTTCGTCTCGATGTGGGCGACCCTCAGCGAGAGCGTCACGCGGAATCCCTTCGACGAGCGCTTCACCGGGGTGCTCTTCGCCTTCATGATGGCGCTGCCGCAGTTCTTCTACAACCGCGCCTTCTACCTCCGCTACCGCGAGGAGCTCGGCGACCGCTCGACGCAGATCATTCTCGACGAGGAGACGGCGGCGGAGCTCGAGGGAACCGACCTCCCGGCGAGGCCGCTCTTCCAGGGCCGGGTGGAGCGGTCCTTTCCGCCGGGGAAGGGAGGAGGACACCATCTGGTCTCCTCGCGCTACGAATTCGAGCCTCCGCCGGAAACCGGAAAGGCCCCTTCCGAGCCATGACGCTACTCCTCATCCTTCTCTCGGCCGTGCTCTGGGGATCGCTCGCGCTCCTCGCCCACACCTACGCGGTCTATCCGGCGCTGATGCGCCTCATCGCTCGGGGGCGCTCCCTGCCGGAGGACCGGTTCGAGCACGACGAGGAGCTGCCCGAGACCGCCGTGCTCATGGCCGTCCACAACGAGGAGGCGGTGCTGGAGGAAACCCTGCGCTCCATCCTCGCCTCGGACTATCCGGCGGACAGGCTGCGCGTGTTCGTGGGATCGGACGGCTCGACCGACCGCAGCGACGGGATCGCGGGGGAAGTCGCGGCGCGCGACCCGCGCCTCCGCCTTGTGCCCTTCGGCGGGCGCAACGGCAAGATCCGCGTCATCAACCAGCTCGCGGAGGAGGCCGCGCTCGGCTTCCGCGATCCCGGCTCGGCGCTCTTTGTCCTCTGCGACGCGAACGTGGCCTGGACGCCCCCGATGCTGCTGCGGCTCGCCTCGCATTTCAAGCGCGGGCCGGTGGGCATCGTCGGCGCGGCCGTGCGCGACCGCGTCCGCGAGCATTCCGGGATCGGCGACCAGGAGGAGGCCTACGTCGGACTGGAGAACATCGTGAAATTCGCCGAAGGCGTCCTCTGGGGCCGGGTCGTCGGCATGTTTGGGGCTTGCTACGCGATGCGGGCGAGGCTCTTCGTCCCCGTGCCTCCGCACCACATCGTCGACGACTTCTACCAGACCTACGCCTGTCTGGAGCAGGGATCCGATGCCATCGTCGATCTCGACGCCGTCTGCCACGAGGCCGTCTCCACCGACATCCGCGAGGAATTTCGCCGCAAGCGCCGCATCGCGGCGGGGAACTTCCAGAACTGGCGCCGTTTCCGGACCTTCCTGCAGCCGTGGAACAGCAGTCCCGGGACGGCCTTCGCCTTCTGGTCGCACAAGGGGCTGCGCTGGTGCGGTCCCTTTCTCCTGATCGCCGCGCTGCTTTCCTGCCTCGCCCTGGCGGCGCTCCATCCCGTCCATCTGCTGCCGCTGGCCGGATTCGCCGCGGTCTTCGCGATGGCCGCGGTCGACTGGCTCCTGGCGAAGAGGGGGAGGCGTCCGGTGAAGCTCTTCCGCTTTGCGCGCTATTTCCTCTCGATGAACGTGGCGCTGCTGCTGGGATTCTGCGACTTTCTCCGCGGTCCCCGCAACAGCGTCTGGGAACCGACGCGGCGCGAAGGAAAGCCGGCCGAAACTAGGCGCGAACCGGAACCCGTGCTGCGCCGATGAAGCGCCCCTCCGTGCTCATTGCCCATCCCTGGATGTCGAGGGGAGGCTCGGAAGCCACGGCGATGTGGGCGCTGGAGGCCCTGCGGTCCGACCATGCGCTGACCTTCGTCACGGCCGCGCCCCTGACCGATGCGGACTGGGAGAGCCTCAACCGCGTCTACGGCACCCGCGTCGAGCCCGCCCGCCTCCGTCTCGTCAAGGCGCCCGCCCTGCCCGGAGTGAATGGCCCACGCCGCTTCAGCCATCTCCAGACCCGCTATTTCGAGCGCTTCTGCCGGGAGCTCGCACCGGAATTCGATCTCTGCCTCAGCGCCTACAACCCGATCCATTTCGGACGTCCCGGGATCCAGCTCGTGGGCGACTTCAGCTTCAGCGAGACGATGCGCCGCCGCCTCCATGCCCACGGCCGCGAACCCATGCGCCACCGCGGCACGCCCATCCGGCGGCTCTATCTGCAATGCGGCGAATGGCTCGGAGGCGAGCATCCGCCGCTGCGCGAGCGCGGCGATCTCGTCCTCGCGAACTCCGCATGGGCGGCCCGCCAGTTGGAGGAGCATTTCGGCCTCGCCGACGCGGGCGTTCTTCATCCGCCCGTGCCGCTGCCGGACGTTCCGGCGGGAGGCGGGCGCGATCCGTTCGCCTTCGTCTGCCTTGGCCGCGTCGTGCCGGAGAAGGAGATCGAGCGCATGGTCGCCATCCTCGCGCGCGTGCGGGCGATGGGCTTCCCGGCGACGCTCACCCTCGTGGGAGGCTTCGACGCTTCGCCCTACGCTCGGAGCATCGCCGCCCTCGCCGCCCGGCACGGCGACTGGATCCGAATGCCCGGCTTTCTCCATCTGGAGGAGAAGCAGGGCGTCCTCGCCTCGCACACCTACGCCCTGCACGCCTGCCGCATCGAGGCCTTCGGGATCGCCGTCGCCGAGATGGCGGCGATGGGCTGCGTGCCCTTCGTCCCGTCGAGCGGCGGGGCGGGGGAGATCGTGCCCTTTCCCGAGCTCCAGTTCGACAGCGAGGACGAAGCCGTCGCGAAGATCGCCGCCCTGCTCCGCGATCCCGCCCGCACCGGCGAGCTGGCCGCCCTGATGCCGGCCCAGGCGGTCCGCTTCTCCCCGGCGAGGTTCGCGGAGCGGCTCCGTGGATACGTGCTAGAGTTCCTCCGCGCCTGCGAGAAGCCCGTCCATGAACCTGCTTAGGAAAATCTGCCAGCGGCTCACGGATCCCGTCTTCTACCGGAAGCGGACGCGCGAGCTGCTGCGCGGATTCCGGTCCTTCGACGACGAGGCGCCGCACCGGCTCGGAGGGCTCGGGGAGTTCGCCTCCGCGGTCCTCGTCGTGGCGCATCCCGACGACGAGGTCTTCTGCTCGGGACTGATCTGCGAGCTGAAGCGGCGGGGCGTGCGGCTGTCCGTGCTCTGCCTCACCAAGGGCGAGGGCGGACCTTGCGCCGGGCATCCCCGCGAGGAGCTGGGGCGCATCCGTTCGGAGGAAATGCGCCAGGCCTGCGACATCCTCGGCATCGACGAGCTCGTCTTTCTCGGACACATCGACCCTGAGGGAAAAGGCTACAAGGTCTTCGCTCCCGACGTCTCGCCCGCCCATCTCGCGGAGCAGATCCGCCCGCATCTCGAGCGCGCCGATCTCGTCGTCTCGCACGGCAGCGGCGGCGAATACTGGCATCCCGCCCACCTCCTCGTCCACGAGGCGGTGAAGATCGCCCTCGCCGGGCCGGAGCGGGAGGGGCCGGGATGGATCACCTTCGCGGCGCGCCAGCCCGACCACCCCCTGCCGGAGCTCGTCAACTGGGACGACGAGGCCTTTCTCACCTTCGACGGGACCCGGCACGAGCGCACCCGCCTGAAGGCGCTCGGCTGCCACCGCACCCAGCTCGGCCTCTTCTCCAAGTTCGCCCGCGGCGACCACGCCGACTTCATCCGCCTCACCGCGGTCGAGTCCTATGCGCTCCGGAAACAGGGCGCGGCGCTACAGATCCCGGAAACGGCCGATGAAGGCGAAGGCCAGGGGGATCATCGCGGCGACGCTTGAGGCGAAGGCTCCGAGCGCGAAGCGGAAGGGCAGGGTGGCGGCCGAGGCTACGAGGATGGCGCAGGTCAGCAGGACCGATCCCATCACGAAGATGCCTAGCGGGGAGAGACGGCGGTGCAGCCCCGCCGTGTCGAGGTGCTGGCGCAGGGGATCGAAATAGCGGTAGGCGATCACGGCGACGAGAATGGGGCCGATCGGGGCGTATCCCTCCAGAGCGGGCATCGCGAGCAGCGCATTGTAGAGCGCATGGGCGAAGACCACGGCGAGGAAGGCGAAGAGGAATTCCTCCCATCCTCTCAGGCGGCGGTGCAGCATCCGCCACAGGGCGAAGCCCGCCACCCCGGTGAGGGAGAAATGGAGCGCGTTCGCCGTGAGCAGCCGGACCCACGCCGTGAAGGTGCCCGTGCCGGTCTGGAAGTAGGCGAGATTCTCCTGAAAGGCGAAGCCAAGCCCCGTCATCCCCGCGAGCACGAGCGCCTCGGGCGCCGTGCCGCGTTTTCTCAGGGCGACCGCGAGCGGGGCGAAGCAGAGCAGCTTCAGGACCTCCTCCCGCAGTGCGACGCCGGCGAGAAAATAGACGAACTGCCCCATCGGCGGATCGTCGGCCCGGAAGCGGAAGCCGCGCATCTCCTCCTGCACGATCGACGCATAGAGCGAGAGCATGGCGCTCGCGATTCCGAGGACGAAGGCGAGGGCGGCCAGTCCCACGAAGGCGCGGGAAGGCGGGCGGAAGGAGAGCAGGATGAGGAACCAGATCGCCCCAGTGAAGAGGGCCGGGACCGTGAAGGGAGAGAGCAGCAGATCCCGCTCCGCGAGAAGGACGGACCGGCCTAGACCCGCGTAGTCGCCGATCCAGGCCTGATGCTGGATCCGGGCGACCGGATCGAGCGCAGCGAGGAAGGTCGGGTCCGCGAGCCGCTCCCGCATCGTTTCCCGGTCCTCCTCATAGCGGGCGAGAAAGAGGGCGCTGCGGCGCGCGTAGCCGGCGTCGGGGAAGCGCTCCGCCTCGGCGAGATAGTCTTGCAAGGCCCCCGCCGTGTCCCCGGAGAGATAGCGCAGATCGGCGAGGCATTCGCGGCGGTGGCGCAGGGAGGCGTCGAGGGCCTCGAGCTGGCGGATGGCTTCCGTGGAATGGTCCGCGGCGAGACCGTTCCAGAGCAGGCGGACCGGGGCCGCCGAGGGATCGGAGGCGAAATCCTCCAGCGCCGACTCGATCTCCTCGGCGAAGGGATGGAGCCTCCCGTCCTTCCGGAGATCGGAGCAGGATCGTCCCGGTGCTTCGGCGGGAGCGGGGAAGCCAAAGCGGATCCACGAGAGCGCCTCTCCCGGAGTCGAGGGCAGGGGATCGGCAGGGGGAGAAGAGAGGAGCGCGGGAGCGATGCTGGACACGAGGAACGCCAAGGCGACCGAGATCGCTACGGCGATGGACGCGGTCTTGAGGAGGACTCCCCGGTCACGGGAGAGGCGGGCAAGGGCTTGCGGGGAGGGAAGAGGCATGGGGGTGGGGGAGCAGTGGCCTTTTCAGGGCTTCGACAATAGTTGCCATTTTTCCGAAATCTTCCTAATCTTCCCGCCATGAAACGTATTCTTCCGCTCGCCCTCGTCGCGGCCTTCCCGTTTTCCGCCCTTTTCTCCACCTCGGCCGCCGAGGCTCCGAAGGCGAAGCTTGAGAAAATCTATCCCGGCCTCGCCGTGGAGCGGCCCGTCTCGCTCCAGATCGCTCCCGACGGGACGAAGCGCCGCTTCCTCGTGGAGCAGACCGGCAAGATCAAGCTCCTCCCCGCCGACGAGGCGGCGACCGAGGCGAAGCTCTTCCTCGACATGACCGGGTCCATCGGGGTCGAGAAGGACTTCGAAGAGGGTCTTCTCGGTCTCGCCTTCCATCCGAAGTTCAAGGAGAACGGCCGCTTCTACATCACCTTCTCCCGCCAGGGGCCGAAGCGCCTCGTCCTCGCCGAATACACCGTCTCGGCCTCCGACCTCGACCTCGCCGATCCGGCGAGCGAGCGCATCCTCCTCGAAGTGCAGGAGCCGGAGTGGAACCACAATTCGGGCAACGTCTTCTTCGGACCGAAGGACGGCCTGCTCTACCTCTGCTCCGGCGACGGCGGGATGAGGAACGGAGTCCACCTCCTCGCGCAGAAGCTGACGAGCTGGTGCGGCAAGGTGCTGCGCATCGACGTCGACGCCCGCACCGGCACGCTGCCCTACGGCATTCCCGCCGACAACCCCTTCCTCGACACGCCGCACGCCTCTCCCGAAATCTGGGCCTACGGCCTGCGCAATCCCTGGGGTGCCTGGATCGACCCCGAGACCAGCCTCTTCTATCTCGCCGACGTCGGCCAGGATCTCTACGAGGAGATCAACCTGATCGAGAAGGGCGGCAACTACGGATGGAACTACAAGGAGGCGACCCACGTCTTTCCCGGCCGCGAGACCCTGATGGCCGCGCTCGGACAGAAGCCCGGACCGCCGGAGGGCACCGTTCTCATCGAGCCCATCCACGAATACTCGCGCGCCGACGGACTCAGCATCACCGGCGGCTACGTCTACCGGGGCGAGGCCATTCCCACCCTGAAGGGAGCCTTCCTCTACGGCGACTGGCGCTTCGGCAATCTCTGGGCGCTCCACTACGACGCCGCGGAGAAGAAGGTCGTCGCCAACCACGTCATCGAAAAGCCCGCCGACCCGGCCAATCCCACGGTCCAGCCGACCGGCATCTGCCCCGACGAGAACGGCGAGCCCATCTACCTCGACTGGCGTGGTGCGGTCTTCCGGCTCGTGTCGGCGGAGTGAGCTGGTAGCGGAAGAGGCGACTCTTCCGCCGAATCATCAAGGCCGGTCGTCGAGCGCCGCCAATGCCGCCAGCTCCTCCGCGTCCAGCGCGCGGTCGAACACGGCCACGCCGCCGATCCATCCGCTGAACCCACTGGTGCGGGCGCTGTGGATGACGCGGCCGATGGAGAATGGGCCGCCGCTTTCGCGGGTGGGCTCGTAGAGGTCGTGGGGATACCACCAGGGATTGAGGCGCAGGCTGACGAGATCCCGGTCCACCACTTTCCAGTCGCCCCCGGCGTCCTTGCGCGAGGTGAACTGCACACGGGTGTAGGGGAACTCCTGCACCTCGACCTTCTCGGTGTCGGTTTCGGAGACGACCTCGGTGGAAAGGGGCGTGTCTTCGGGCGGATTGTAGAACTGGTCCTTGGGAAAGTCCGGGTCTTCCCCCTCCTGCAAACCGGGCTCCCGGTGGAGATGGCCTTGTCTCCACGCGTTGTAGGCGGTGGAGAGCGACGGATCCTTTTTGGGGTGGTCGAACCAGCGGTCGCCGGAGCGCCCATTGAGCCAGCTGATGAGCTGGTCGGTTCCGTGGTCGAAAGTCATGGCGAAGCACTGCCACGAGGCGTCGATCACGTCGTCGGGGGCGTCCACCGGGATCACGGGCGAGACGTCGATGGAGTTGCTCTTGTGCATGGCGAAGCGGTTGAGAAAGGTGCCGGCCCCGTTTTCCGAGACATGGGCGCAGGCGGTTCCGCTGATGTTGTTGCCTGCGAAGAGTCCATACTGCCGCTGGCCCAGTTGGACTTTTCGGATGTCCGTCCCGGCCTCGTGCTTCAGGTCGGTGCCCTCGTGCCAGATGCCTGCGAGGGCGTGCCCGCCCCGATGCCGGATCGCCCAGGCCACCACGGTGAGGGATCGCTTGGCCCCCTTGATGTCGAGAGGGGTGTCGTGCAGGCGCTCTCTGGGCACGTAGAGCAGGGGGCGGAAGGTGATGTCCCCTCGTGCCGGATCTGGATGGCCTGACCGAAGGGGCCGCGACCCAGCAGGGGAAAATCGTCGTAGGTGGCGTCGCGGCCTTGGCCCCAGTATTCCTTCACGTAGTTGCCCGCATCCAGAGGATAGTCGTTGTCCGCCCCCTCGGGCACATGGGCGAGGAAGCGCCCGCCGCCGGGCTCCCGCTTCACGAAGTCCCAGAAGGCGACCAGCCCCGGAATGCCGGTCACCGTCTCGCGTCGGGCTTGGGCACCGTCGTCGGCTTGGGCGATGGACAAGGCGAGCGAGGAGAGGAGGAGGAGGCGTTTCATGGGGAGAGGTAGCATGGGCATCCTGCCCATGCATCTTGTTTGGGGAGCGGAGACCCTGACATGTCCGTTCGCTATTGCAGCCCGCCTCTTCCGGTGTCCCTGCCCATCGAAGGCATGGGCAGGATGCCCATGCTACATACTGCCGTCAGAATCAGCGGGAGGCGGCCCGCTTTTTCGGGTTGCAGGTCAATCCCGTCATGGTCAGCAAAGGGAGCAGGTGGACGGTGCCGTCGTCTTCGTAAACCACCGCCACGGTCGCGTTTTTCGGCGGAAGGGAGATGTAGTCCTGATGCGGAACGGCATAGGAGCGACCGTCGGCGAGATGCAACTCGAAAGGAACGCCCTCTTCGATTGCGTTTTCCAGTTGCTTCCGGGTCATGACGGAAGCTCGCAGCGGGTGGATGGGAGTCAAGGGAGAAGCATGTCCTGTCGTCGCCTCACCCAAACAGCTTCTCCACCGAATCCGCCTTCACCAGCTCCCTTGGCTGGTTGAGGTGGTTGTAGACGATGGACTGCGGGTCGATGCCCATGGTGTGGTAGATGGTGGCGAGGATCTCGGTGGGGTGGACGGGGTCTTCGGCGGGGGCGGACCCGGTCTTGTCGGACTTGCCGTGGACGTGGCCGCGCTTGATCCCGGCGCCGCCGATGATGGAGGTGTAGCAGTAGGGCCAGTGGTCGCGTCCGTCGGCGCTGTTGCTGTTGCCGCTGGTGGAGACGCCCATCTCGGGGCTGCGTCCGAATTCGCCGATGGCGACGACGAGGGTCTCGGAGAGGAGCCCGCGCTGGTCGAGGTCGTCGAAGAGGGCGGAGAGGCCCTTGTCGAGCATGGGGGCGGACTGGTCCTTCATGCGCTTGGGCAGGCCGGTGTGGTGGTCCCAGCTGTGGTTGTCGCTGTTGGCGACCTTGGGCCAGATGACTTCGACGACCTTGGTGCCGGCCTCGACGAGGCGGCGGGCGAGGAGGCAGCTCTGCCCGAAGGTGTTGCGGCCGTAGCGCTCGCGCAGCTTGTCGTCCTCGGCTTCGAGGTTGAAGGCGTCGCGGGCGCGGCCGGAGACGATGAGATTGAGGGCCTTGTCGTAGTATTCGTCGAGGTTGTAGCTCTCGACGGCCTTCTCGATCACCGGCATCTGCGAGGTCAGGGCGTCGCGCAGCTTGGCGCGGCGCTGGAGGCGCAGGGAGAAGACGTCGGGGCGGAGCTGGAGGTCGTCCACGCGGATGGTCTCCATCTTGCCCATGTCCATGTCGTCGCCGTCGGGGAAGAGGTAGTAGGGATCGTAGGCCTTGCCGAGGAAGCCGGCGGTGCCGCCCTTGTTGATGACGTTCGACTCCTGGAGGGGGCGGGGCATGACGACGAAGGGCAGCATGGGTTCGTCGCTGGGCTTCATGCGGACGATGTTGGACCCGAAGTTGGGGAAGTCCTTGGGCGTGGGCGGTTCGAGCTGGCCGGAAGGGCTGACCTTGTCGGTGGTGTAGCCGGTCATGATCTGGTAGATCGCGGCGGTGTGGTTGAAGAGCCCGTTGGGGGTGTAGCTCATCGAGCGCACGGTGGTGAACTTGTTCGCCACTTTGGCGAGGCTGGGGAGCAGCTCGGTGTATTGCAGCCCGTCGACGGCGGTGTTGATGGGGTTGAAGATGGACTTCACGTTGGTCGGCGCGTCGGGCTTGGGGTCGAAGAGGTCGATGTGGCTGGGTCCGCCTTGCAGGTAGATCATGATGACGGACTTGGCCTTGCCCCAGCCGGGCCGTCCCGCGAGGCCGGAGGCGGCGCTGGCCTTCTGCACGGCGAGGATGTTGTTGAGGGTCATCCCCAGCATCCCCGCTCCGCCGATCCGCAGGAAGTCGCGGCGTCCGGGCTTGAGGTGGGGGTCGCAGAGGTCCTTGGCGATTTCTCCGGGCAGTCTGATCATGGTGGTGGGGCGGGTTGGCTG
>CAYSZN010000027.1:0-14659 GCA_964435425.1 uncultured Akkermansia sp.
TCATGCACCTGCTGGGATTCGATCACGAGAAACTGGTCTATCGATTCCAAGGGCGTGATTACCGGCTTACGGATGTGCATGGGCATGTGGTGGGGGATTTGTTGGCTTGAGGAGTAAAGATCCTCGGGGCAAGCCCCGAGGCATTCGACAAGGCGTGGATCGAAGAATCGATCCACGAAAATATTCAATCGCAGCAAGCTGCGGGGTATGCGACCCGTAGGGAATCAACGTGGCTTGGGCGTCCCGCCCGAGCCACGGTTGCCGCAGCGACTCACGCCCCTTCGTGGTGCCTTGCTGGCGTTTGTCCGTGATCGCGAATCAGGCCCCGGATCGACAAATCCCCATGAGCTGGGTTTGATGTTCGCCCTCTCCTCGCTTGTCGGCCGCCAAATGATTGGTTGCCCAGTCGTAAATTCGTTGATTTCGGGCGCCGATGAACTCGACTGCGCGTGCTCGGTAATTGTCATACGCGGATTTATCTTGGGGAACCGCTGACGAATTGAAGTCGTCAAACGGAAGGAAGAACTTCACCGAAGCGGAACCGTTCTCAAGCAGGTCGTGGAGCAGGAAGAAATCCACATATCCTTGAAAGTCTCCAAACAGCCCGAAGAAGTCTGCGTAGCGGTCCAATGCTTCTGCCAACGGGCTTTCACCTCCGTTGTAGTGGCGTCGAATACACTCCACCGTCAGATCAAACCTGTCGCTAATCCTTCTATTGCAGCCCCTCGCCTGGTTGATGGTCCACTTCTTTTGAATCTGATTCGCAGGGAATATCATCATCCCCCCAATCGTGTAGGCCGTCGCACGAAAGCCTCTCAGTTCCTGATCGGCAATCAGCTCTTCGATGTCCGGCAGCCACCGAAAGGTGGGGACAACCGTATCACTTGAGAGGGAGAACTCGCCCAAATCGGAATTGTGATTCAGGTAATATGGAGCATTCCGATATTCAAGATGAAAGATTCGGCCACATGGAAGTGGCTTGGACCATAATAAGCTGTGATACTTGGCTAGCGTCGGGCTCCAAGTGTCGGGGTCTTTGTTTAGAGGGGTATCCGATCGGAAATCAAAAGAAGTGTTTAGGGCAATGCTTGTGTCCATCTCCGTGATGTCTATGCTTGAACCTTTTTCTTCGGCTGACAGTATAATGCTTCGACTGTGCGCCGTAGCCGTAGTTACCCGGCGGGATCAACGGCTTCCCTCACGAAGAGGCCGACCCCGCCGTTCCCTTTCCTTTTAATGGATCGGGACGCCCTTTCAAAGGAGAAAATACGCAGGCACTCCTCATCAAAGGGAGCGCGGGCACTCCTGCCCGCCGTCGCAAAATCCCGGCGGCGAAGGCCGCGTGAAATCCGAAGAAGCGGGCAGGAATGCCTGCGCTCCCTTGTTGGCTCCCTTCTTGACGGCACAAACGCTCTTGTGGACACCCCCCGCCAGCCATGCTCCGAACCCTCGCCACTTACCCCCTCCGCGCGGAGCGCCCCAACATCGTCTTCATCTTCTCGGACGACCACGCCCAGCACGCCATCTCGGCCTACGGATCGAAGGTGAACGAGACGCTCCACATCGACCGCCTCGCCGCAGCCGGAGCGCGTTTCACCAACTCCTTCGTCACCAATTCCATCTGCACGCCGAGCCGCACCGCCGCCAGCAACGTTCTCGGACGCGATCACTCCTCCCACTGCATCACCCTCTGGATGGCCTACGGCCGGGTGAAGGTGGGCTACGACTACGGCCCGGCCGACGAACCAGGCTTCACCATCGCCGAAAAGCTGCTCTATCGCTTCCAAGGGCACGACTACCGGCTTACGGATGTGCATGGGCATGTGGTGGGGATTTGTTGGCGTGAGCGCTTGAGGCACGCCAATCAGATTCGAGAATCTCCCCGGCAAAGCTGGGGCAGTCCCCATTGAAGAACGAGAGACAAGCCGCAGTCAACGACACCGGCCGGGCATCATGTTCCGCGCTCAATGGAGGCGGCTACGGAGATGGCTCCTACCGCAACCCAACGACCGAATCTTCTTCCCCCACCGGCGGCAGGCCGAACAACCGCCTCGCCTCGGGTTTGACCAGTGTCAGGATCGTGAAGACCCCGAGCACCGTGCCGAAGGGCATGAACAGGCACTCGATCCCCGCCACGACCAGGCAATAGGTGTGCGAACGATAGGCGGCGAGACGCCTCCCGGCGACGACGATCAGGGTCGAAAGGACAAAGCCCATCGCGATCATGATCGCGGGGACGATCGTGAACATCAGCCCGAAGAGCCGTGCAGGGAAGACGTCATCCATCTGCGGGGCCGCACCTGGACCTGGCTCCGCAGGCTCCACCCGCTCCAAGGCCTCGGAGGGAGGAGCCGACGGCCTGAGATCCGGCACGACCCTCTCCGGCACTAGGAGGAAGGAGAGGCCGAGCGCGAGATGGATGACGGGAAACAACGAGACGAGATAACCGAGCCCGCCGACCACGTAGTGAAAGATCGCGAGGAGGCGGAGATGTCCGCGGACTGAATCCATGGCCGGAGCCTATCTCCCGCAGACCGCAAAGGCGAGCGGAAATCCCCCACTCGGCCCGGCTTTCCGGCGATGGCCTCGCCTCCCGCCCAAGCTACGCCCCCTCGTTCAGCTCAAAGGACATGCTGATGAAGCCGCCTCCGCAGAACTCGCCCCCGAGACGCCTTGCGATGCGGAATTCGGGGAAGAGGAGCGGCTCGCCGGAGACGTTCTCGCGGCCGCGCCACCACATCACGATCCACGCGACGCAGCCGACGACGCAGAGACCGCCGAGGACGAAGACGAAGGTGAGGATGACGGAGAGCATCTTTCCGCTCTCGTCGATGAAGATGCCGGGCGCATACTCGCGGAGCAGTTCGGGTGCATCGGGCGAGGCCATCATCTCGTGGACGGAGGAGGCGGCGGCAAGCGCCGAATCCTCCTTGTTCTCCTGCTCCATGAGACGGCCCAGCCAGTAGAGCTGGATGCTTAGCTCGATGGCCATCTTCTCGACCTGGTCGGGGGCGAGGTCGGCGACGGAGCCCTCGCGCAGGCAGTTCTGCAGAATGCGGTCGAAGACCGACTTCGGCAGCGAGCTGCGGATCGACTCGTTGAAGACGAGCTGCGTCTGCTGGGGCTGCTCCCGGTAGTAGAGCATCAGCACGGCGGGCGAGTCGGAGAACCACTTCTGGTGGAGCGCCTCGATGTCCACATCGGAGGGCACCTTCTGGTTCTCCCCGATGGCCATGACATAGATGCGGATCTTCGACTCGTCGGCGTGGAACTCGAGGAAGCGCATGATGTCGTTCGACTTCTGCTCGGTCAGGAGGCGCTGCGGATCGATCAGGAACTCGACGGGCGCGTGGGCGAAGTAGAGGTCGGCCAGCTCGCCCTCGAGCGGCGGAAGCGGTTCGTAGGCCTCCTCCTCGACGATCTCCTCGGGCACGGTGAAGGTGCCGTCGGGATTTTCACGGACGCGCTGAAGCGACGGATCGCCTCCCGCCGACTCCTCCGTTCCGGGTGCCGGACCGTAGAACTGGGTCGGCCCCGGAGCGGACGGTGCCGAGGCCAGCGCCACCCCCGGCGCAGGTGGCCCGATGAATTCCAAATCCACTGCCGCGACGGCGGCGCCGGTGCTCTCGCCCGTCTGGGCTGCGGCCACCGCCGCGTCGGGGATCAGGCTCTTGGGCCAAAGTCCGCCACCCAGGAAGTATTCCCCCGACTCGCCTGCGCTGTCCCATGCCGGCATGTCCACCCTCGCCAGGAGCGCGCCGAACGGGAACAAAGCGAGCAGAAGTAGCGCGGTGAACCGTTTCATCGGAATCGTCTACGGCCGTCAGGCCGACATGCGGATCGTCTCCCTCCCGAGCTCCGCCTGGTGGGGCGGCGGGGAAATCTGCGGATGGGTGAGGTGTGGAGGCAAGTCGAGGATGGTGTTCGCCGATCCGCTCAAGGTCGCATGGAGCTGTTCGCGGGTCAGCTTCTTCAGCTTGCGGCCCTGGCGGTCGAGAACCTTGCCCAGCTTCAGGAAGATGCGCTCGATCGCTTCGCCGTATTCCGAATTGACCAGATTCGGACGGGCGGCGGTGAGCGCCCGGTAGCCATCCTCCTCCGAGACGAGGGTCTCGGCAAAGTAGCCGAGCGAAATGCCGATCTGCTTCCGGTTCAGATCCATCAGCACGAGGATGCCGTTCTCGTTGGGCCGGGCATACTCCGCCCCCTTCACCTGCCCGTGGTTCAGCAGCCAGAATCCCAGTTCGCTGAGGCCGAGGTTCGCCGGCAGGGCTCCAAGGTAGGCACAGAAGAGCATCTGGGGAAATTTCACCTCCAGTTGGTCGAGCGTCTCCGCCAAATTGTCGCGCTCCTGCTTGCGGAGGCAGTGGGCTGCGTCGTGGACGCGGTTCAGGAGCACATGGTTCGTCCCGAACATCGCCGCCGCATCCGCCTCGCTGTAGCCGCAGGAGTAGCAGCTCGCGGCTTCATGATCCACTGGACGCAGGCAACGGGGACACTTCATGGAAGCGGCGGAGAGAAAGGAGAATCCTTTTTATTCTCCAAATTATCGGTTTTACAAGAGTATAAAGCGTTCCTAGGGAAGTCAAGGGATTGACCTCCTTCTGCAAAAAAATTGTCAGATTTGTCCAGATGTGACAAGCCCGAACCCAACAAAGTCGCGTGCCCCCCCTCGCTGCGCCAAGGTGAAAAAGGATCCGTTTTGGTGGGCAGCCTCTCCAGCGAGACCGCGATCCTCGATCAAAGCACACCTCATCGGAGTGAGAAGGCCAATCGGAAAGCCTGTTCGCGGCGAAACCCGTCATTGCCGAACGCGTCCGGAATCCGCATGGTGCGGACAATGAAACGCCCGCTCCTCGCCGCCTTCTTTTACCTCCTCCTCCCACCGCTGCAGGCCGAACAGGCCCCGCTCGGCTCCCTCCTTGCCCCTTTCGTCGAGAAAGGGGAGATGGCCGGTGCCGTCGCGCTCGTGGCAAGCGCGACGGACGTCGTCTCGGTCGAGTGCATTGGCTACGAGGACCTCGAAACCCGCCGTCCGATGACGCCAGAAACCCTCTTCTGGATCGCCTCGCAGACGAAGCCGATGACGGGAGCGGCGGTGATGATGCTCGTCGACGAAGGGAAGCTCTCCCTCGACGATCCCGTCGAAAGGCATCTTCCCGAATTCCGCAGCCAGATGCTCGTCGCCGAGAAGGGCGACGACCGTCTCGTGCTCGTCAAGCCTTCGCGCCCCATCACCGTGCGCGACTGCCTCGACCACCTCAGCGGGATGCCCTTTAAATCGGCGGCCGAGGAGCCCACCCTCGACGGCCTGCCCCTCGCCGTGGCCGTGAAGACCTACGCCATGACTCCGCTCCAGACCGAGCCGGGCACGGCCTATCAATACTCCAACGCCGGGATCAACACCGCCGCCCGGGTCCTCGAGGTCGTCAGCGGGCAATCCTACGAGCAGTTCATGCAGGAGCGCCTCTTCGACCCGCTCGGCATGACGGACACGACCTTCTGGCCCGGCGAGGAGCAGGTCGCCCGGCTCGCGAAGTCCTACCGGCCCGACAAGGAGAAGACGAAGCTCGAGCCCTTCGACATCTCCCAGCTCCACTATCCGCTCCCGGACCGCAGCCGCCGCTTTCCCATGCCCGCCGGAGGGCTGTTCTCGACGGCCGGAGACACCGCCCGCTTCTGCCAAATGCTCCTGAACCGGGGCGAGCTCGGCGGCCGTCGCTATCTTTCGGAAGCCGCCGTTGCCGAGCTTACGAAACGCCAGACGCCCGAGTCGGTCAAGAACGCCTACGGGCTCGGCTTCGCACTCGGCCCCGACTGGTTCGGCCATGGCGGTGCCCACGCCACGAACATGGAGGTCCATCCCGGCAAGGGACTGGCCCTCGTCTGGATGGTGCAGCACAGCGGATTCGTCGGCGGAGGCGGAAACGCCCGGGATCTTTTCAGGGGGCACACCCTCGGGAGTCTGCCCGCGACCAAGTGAGTGCGGTTCGACGGTCGCCGCAGGCTCCGTCGTCGACGAAGCAATGGGGCCGCCCTCTCCCCCATGCCTAGCCGAATGAATCCAGCAGATACCTGATCTCATCCTCGACGTTCCCCTCGCACCCCAGTGTGGCACGGACGGTTCCGCGCAGCAGATCCCCGTAGCGCTGGCGAAGGCGGTGGATCGCCACCCGGAGGGCCTGGTCCGTCATCCCCAGATCCAAGGCGAGCTGGCTTTGTGGAATCTGCCTCTCGCCCACATGGATGTAGGAACGCAATGCGACGAAGAGAGCGGTTTGACCTTTTTCCTCGTACCGGACGGCCAGCGTCCTAGCGACCTGCTCCATCACCGTGATGGCCCACTGGCGGTCGAACACCTTGTCGGGACTGATCTCGTCGACTGGCTCGGGGATCAGGCATTTTCCCTCCGCATCCTTTGCATCGAAGGATAGCAGTCCCGCGCCTCCTCCCCGCTTCCTCCTCTGGCGGCGGCGTCGGTCGGCGTTGAGATGGTTCTTCGCCGCCGCGAGGAGATAGGTGCGCAGCCGACCACGGGAGGCGTCCACCTTGGCGAAGTCGTCGCGCTCCAGCAGCGATCCGAAGAAAGCCTGCGTGAAATCCTCCGCGTCGTGCGGGGAATGCCCAAGCGAACGGATGAAGGCGTAGACCGGAGGCCAGTAGTTGGAGCATATCTCAGCCAGAGCCCGCTCCCGCTCCGCCGGTTCCGCCCCCGCCACCCTTGCGATCAGGCTCCATTGCGTCGTCGGAAAGGGGTGGAGGCCGATGGTTCCTTCATCCATGCGAGGGGAGATCTACAAACAGCGGCACCGGCCGATTGAAGCGGAGATTTGCGCCGCGATCGGAAGACACCGCTTGGATCTAACGACTCTCTCCCGCCTCTGCCAAGTCCAAAATTCGGCGCATGGCGCGTTGCTTGCCCGAGGCGAACGGATCGGCCGCCTGGCGACCATTGCCTCACCCAGCAGAGAAGCGCCGACGCGTCGTGAAACGCTCCCGTCGACGGCACCTCACTCCATGCGCGCAAGCTTCAACGCCTCCATTTCGGAAAGGCCGTCGAAATTGATGAATTCCACATCGCGGAAACGATCCGGCCCCAGGTGCTCGATGAGAGCCATCCGGCCGGGATCGGCGGATCCATGGTCCAAAGCCACTTGGAAAACCTCCTGGTTGCAGCGCGCGACGACGTGCAGGCCGATAAGGTAGAGCTCCAGTGTGTATTCGCGGTCCGGCGGGATCGGTGCCGCCAAGGGACGCTTCAGCAGATCGGTGCCCTCTGCATCCGCCTTCGAGAAACGCTTGATCCAGACGGTGGGTCTCCCGTTCTCCTCGCCGAGGCGGAGCTGGATTCCACTGCGGATGCCCTTCTCCTGCGAGGCCCGGAGCATCAGATAAGGGGCGCGCAAATCCTTGAAGTCCGCTCCGTGAAACCGCCCGCGCAGTCCGGCGTTGCGGGCGATGCAATCAGGAAAAGCGATCCGGCCACCTTGGGGAGCATGTCTTGCCAGGAGCAACCAGCCCGGTGGCCCGGCTTTCGCCTCCCCCTGCCCGATCGCCTGTGAATCGAGGCGGATCCAGTCGGGAGCCGGTCTCGCGGAAGCAGGAGCGACACCTGCTTGCCGCAGTGCCAACGCCAACGCCAACCCGGCGACGGCGGCGAGAGCGAACCACTTCCGGCCTGGTCCCAGCTTCGCCCCGTCCGATGCGCCGGGGACCGGGTGGCCTTTCCCATGGCTCGCTCCGCTGATGCGCGTCAGTTCGACTTTCACCTCGGCGGCTTGCTGGTACCGACGTCCCGGCTCCTTCTCCATTGCCCGCAGAACCACACCGTCGAGTTTCCTGTCCACCTCCTTCGCCTTGTGCGAGGGGGGCTCGAAGACGCCGGCAGGACGCTCCCCTGTCAGCATCTCATAGAAGACGACACCGAGCGCGTAGATGTCCACGCGATGGTCCACCTGCTCCGGATGCTCCCATTGCTCCGGTGCCATGTAGTGCGGCGTGCCCATGGTCGCCCCAGTCCGGGTCAGGCCTGTCATCATCGCGTCCTCGGCACCACCGATCATCTTGGCCAGGCCGAAATCGGCGATTTTCACCCTGCTGTCCCGGTCGAGGAGAATGTTGGCTGGCTTGATGTCGCGATGGGCGATGCCCTGGTCATGCGCATACTGGAGCGCGTCGCAGATCTGCGGCACGATGGCAAGCGCCTTGGCGGGAATTAGCTCCTTCGATCTGATCAGCGCCCCCAAGTCCGTGCCATCCACGTATTCCATCAGGAACCAGCAGAGGGGAGCCCCACCGGTGCGCTCCGGTCCCAAGTCGCCGAAGTCGTAGATGGTGACGATGTGCGGATGATTCAGACGCGCCAGCACCTGCGCCTCGCGCTCGAAGCGCAGGGCGAAATCCGTCTCCTGCCCGGAGGAAGCGAACATGATCTTGAGGGCAACCAGCCGGTTCAACCGCGGCTGGCGGGCTTTGTAGACCGCGCCCATTCCACCTGCGCCGAGGAGATCGAGGATCTCCAGATCGGGAAACAAATCACGCAAGGCCTCCAGCGAGGGCACGCGCGGCGGCAGTCCCGGGCGCGCCCCCGGCGGAGCCTCCGGCCCCTCCGGGCCTGAGGGCGAAGCGGTCCGCACGCCCAGCTCCGGCCGCACAGTGCGCTCGAGCAAGCAGCGCGGACACATTCCCTCCGGAAATCCCCGGGGAATGGGTCCAGCGCAAGAGAGGCAATGGCGGAAGGTGCCGGAAGACATGGGATCGTCGCACTAAGTTCTACCCTCACTATTGTGTTTTTTGCACGCATTTGTTTCAGGCAATAGGCGTCGCAGCGGACTTTCCACCGATCAGACCATGGAAGCCTGGCGGTTCCCGCCTTCCGCCTGAAGCCGAGGAAGGCAACCGGTCCAAACGCGATCTAAAGCAAAATCCTCACTTTCCCGGTAACATCCGCGGCAAAAAGGCACAGATAGGAGGGAATGCGGGAATCCTCCTGCCAGCAAACACCCACCACCATCTCCCGAACTCCATGAATGCACTATCACGCCTACGTCACTGGCTCCTCCTCGGTCTCGCTTCCTCCGCCATGCTTGCAACACCTCGTCCGGCTCAGGCTGCGAACGAGCGCTACTGGGTCAACGTCATCATCGAGCGCAACGTCGGACTCGTCACCGACGGGCAATGGGAGAACGTCTGGCAGGAGTTCCGCGATGCCTTCCTGCCGTCCTTCCAGCAATCCCTCCCCGGAAGAGCGAAGTTCCTCCTCCGTGTGGACGACCGCTACGCGAACTTCTACCTGGTCAATGCGACCACGTCGGACTTTTCCCAGACCCGCCGGTCCTTCCGCTCGATTCCCTCCATGCTGCCTCAGATCCCCGAGATGACAATCCGGATCGATGGCCCCTACCGCGGCGGCCCCCCGCCGCTGGCGGGACTGTCCTTCGGCGGCAAGGGTGGCAACTCTGCCAAGTTCGTCGTCAAGGAACGCTTCCGGGAAGGTCAACGCAAAGTCTTCCCTCTGCGGATCGAGAACAACGCCGAGGTGCCCGTTGACTGCTCCATGCGCATGTCCGGCTCGGCCTTCAAGCCGAGAAACTCCCGTCTCCGAGTGACAGACAGCCGGGGCCGGAACTGCACCGCCCTTCTCAGGCGGGGCGGGACGATCAGCTCCAAGCTCCTCCCTGGCAGCAGGGCAATAATCGGCGGCAAGGTTGCGATCGGATACGAGAGACGCAGCAATCTCAAAATCCAGACGAAGGCGAGCATGGGCTCCAACATGGGCTCCGCTCCCGCAACCCTGTACGTAGGGAAGGTTGGGGTGACATGCCAATTCGGACCGCGCTGAGGGAGGTCGCGCTCCACCCCATTGGTTCGCATCCATACCCCCGATTCCTTCATCGTCCGGTTTTGCCTCCGCTTCGCCGAGCATGTTCGCCGCCGCCCCGGCTGGCTCCCACCGGTCTCCGCTGCCAATTGGCGACCTGTCACCGACGGAGCGAGCCACGTCGCCGCCGTCATACCCCTACGGCCTTCGGATGGAAATCCGAACGGCCGGAGGGGGCGGTTTGGGAAACCAGGCATTGTTCGTGGCTCTTTGGGCGGCGGACGCCGTATGAAATCCCGCTCCTCGGCAACGAAGCGGGGCCGAAGGATCTCGAGCCTCCAAGCCACGGCGAAAAAGCTCCGCTGCTTCCTTTCGGACAGGCCTCCTCGACTGAGTTTTGCGGAGGAATCCACGCGGCTTGCGCGATTTTGATTGAACGACGTGCCAGAAAACGGCACCATCAATCAAGATCGAAGTCATGAGAACCGGCCGCTTCCTTTTCCCCACCCTTCCCTTCGCCCTGTGGTTCGGCATCGCCCTCTCCCCACTCGCTGCGCAGGAAGATGCAGCCGATCCCATCATCAAGGGGCGGGAGCGGGTCGACCTGCTCGCTGCACCGGAGGACGACGGTGCCACCGAGCTCTCCCGCGTCGCCGAGGCCTATGTCGCCGCCTACAACGACAAGAACCTCGACGCCATCGTCGGCCTCTTCACTCCCGACGCGGAGATGATCGACGAAATCGACGGCCTCTCCGCCTCTGGCACCGACGCCATCCGCGAGATCTTCGAACGCTCCTTCACAAAATACCCCGACCGCCGCATCGCCCTCGATGTGGCCGATGTCCGCCAGATTGCGAGGAACGTCGTCGTCGAGGAGGGCTTCGCCCGCTTCTCCGGCGAAGTGCCCAACGAGGAGGGCGATGTCGTCGCCTACTCCGCCGTGATCGTGAAGGATCCCGAAAAAGGCTGGCTCATCGCCTCGACCCGCGAGCTGAGTGCCGAGGAGCCCGGGATCGAGCCCCTCGCCGAGCTCTATCCGCTGGAGGGCGACTGGGTGATGCAGGCCGAGCAGATGCAGATGGAGCTCAGCCTCGCCCTTTCCCCCTCCGGCCGCGCTCTCGTCGGCTGGGCTGTCGTCACGACCCCGGCCGAAGGCTCCATGGAGACCGAGATCCGCATCGGCTACGATGCCTCGACCGGCCAGATCCGCTGGTGGACCTTCGACGACCTCGGTGGATTCGCCCAGGGCACCTGGCAGGCGATGGACGAGGGCTGGCTGGTCCGCACCGAGGGAGTCACCGCCGACGGCGAAAGCACCAGCGCCATCCAGACGCTGGGCTTCGAAGGCGAAGACGCCATCGAATGGAGCTCCACCCACCGATTCATGGATGGAGCGGCCCTTCCCGACGTGACTCTCCGCCTCGTGCGGCGTCCCCCCTTCCCCTCCCTCTCTCCCGAAGCCCCCGCGACGGAACCCGCGGACGCTGCGGAAACCTCCCCCTCCAACGCTCCGAAACCATGAACACTCCGCCAATCCGGATCCTCCTCCTTTCCCTCGCCCTTCTCGGGGTGCAGACGCCCCTGCCGATGCAGGCCCGCGGCACCGCCCTCGCCGCGAAGCAGGAAGAGGCGAAGAAGCGCGCCGCCCAGAACGAAGCGGCCCGCCGTGCCGCTGCCGCCCGTTCCCGGCAGGCCCCCAAGTCCCGCCCCGCTTCGCCGAACCGCAATCCACTCACCGGATCCCAGCCCAAACCGGCGGCGAACCGTCCGAACCCCAAACCGGCCTCAAAACCCAAAGCTGCGGCCCCACCCGCCAACCGTCCGAGTCCCAAAGGCCCCTCCAACACCGCCAACCGCCCGGCTCCCAAAGCGCCCGCCACTCCCGTCAACCGCGCCGCCCCCAAAGCGCCCGCCAACACCGCCAATCGTCCGGCACCGAAGGTTCCCGCCAACAATCCCGCGAATCGCCCCAATCCCCGGCCGCCCGCACCGGCCGCGAAACGCCCTGCGCCCAAGCCGCAGGTCGTGGCCAACCGAACCGGACAAAGAGCCGCCGTCGCCAACCGGTCCGCCCGTCCCGCCTTTGTTCCAGGCAAGGTCACCTATCCCGGCAAAGTGACACGCCCCAATCCGCGCCCGGCGGCGAAGCAGCCCGCCCGCCCTGCCAACCGGGCTTCGAAGCCCCGGACTCTCAATCAGGTGATCGCGTCGAACAGCAACATCCATTCGAACAACCGCGTCACCAATGTGACCAGCGTGAACAACACGACGAACAACCGGGTCACCAACATCGGGAACACCACCACCCGCAACCGGGTCACCAATGTCTCCCACAACACCTACGTGAACAACAACTGGGGCAACCAGTGGACGAACAACCGCACCTCGGTCTGGAACCGCAACCGGGCCGTGAACAACCGCCCCGTCGTCATCAACCAGAACTTCCAGCGTTCGCAGAACTACGCCTACCGGCCCGCCTCCTGGGGTGGACGCCCCTGGTGGTCCAGCCCCACCTACCACAACTGGCACCACGGCAGCTGGAACTACGGATGGAACCGCCAGTGGAACCGGTATCACACCCGTCCCTCCTACCGCCCCCCCGCCTACTATCCGCCGGGCTACTACCAGCACCATCACCACAACCATTCCAGCGCCGGCAGCACCGTCGCCTGGGGACTCGCCGCCTGGACCCTCGGCAGCCTCGCCTTCGACACCGGCTACAACAGCTACCGCAACCCCTACCCCGCTCCTCCGGTCCAGACCCGGACGACGGTGATCAACTACACCCAGCCCCTCTCCGTGGTGGCCGCGAAGGAGGTGCCCGAGCCCGAGGAAACCGCTCTCACCTCCGAAGAGAAGTCGACCGCGGCGATCGAGCGAGCCCGTGCCGAATTCCGCAACGGCGACTATCTCGCCGCCTTGAAATCGACCGACGAGTCGATCTCCTATGCCCCCGGCGACTCGACCCTCCACGAGTTCAGGGCCCTCTGCCTCTTCGCCCTCGGACGCTACGGCGACGCCGCCGGCGTCCTCAACCCCGTCCTCGCCTCCGGTCCCGGCTGGGATTGGGCGACCATGGCCAGCTTCTATCCCGACAGCGAAACCTACACCGGCCAGATCCGCAAGCTCGAGGCCTACGTCGAGAGCAAGCCCGACTCCGCCGACGCCCATTTCCTGCTCGGCTACCACTACATGGTCGCCGGGTTCATTGACGAAGCCTATGGCATGTTCGACACCGTCACGAAGCTCCAGCCCGCCGACACCGTTGCCGCCCAGCTCCGGAACCTTGCCGAGAGCTCCTCACCCAGCGCCGACGGCGAAGACGACGAAGCTCCCGAGACGGAATCGCTCACTGGAACGCCCGAACCGGCCGATGGCATCGTCGTCGAGCCCATCGATCCCTCCGACATCGAAGGAAGCTGGAAAGCCGCCTCCGCCGACGGCAAGGCCATCGTGCTCGCCCTCGACCCGGCTGGAACGTTCACTTGGAACTACGAAGGCGCGCCCGATGGAAAAGTCCTGGCCGGCGACTGGTCCATCGACGACGAAGGACACCTCGTCCTCGCCGCCGACGATGTGCAGATGGTCGCGGACATCTCTCTGGACGAGGACACCCTGCAGTTCGTCCTAGCGGGCAGTCCCGTGGGCGATCCGGGACTGGGCTTCGAGCGGCAGTGATTCCAGTTGGGAGAGCCTCGCACGCAGGGCGGGGAATTCCTTACGAGAGCGATGGGACGACAGGGTTGTGCCGACGATTCGACCCTGTTTGCTTCCCTCGGCTCACGTCAACCTCGCAAATCCCGTGTGTTTCACCGGACCTCCGAGGCGCGCGACGACATTCCCTTTCGCCAAAGCATCGGCCAGTTCCGCGAACACCGCGTCGAGGGCTTCGAGGTAGGCGGCGACGTGGCGCTCCTCATGGGCGAGCATGGCGTTGAAGCCTCCCGCGGCGAGGAATCCCCTTTCCAGCATCCTCGTCGTCATCAGGGTGAGCAGCACCGCCGCCTCGGGATGGTCGAAGACGAGCAGGGCCATTTCCGGCCGTCCCCCGGCTTTCACCGGCAGCCCGTGTTTCGCACCCAGTTCGCGCCAGCCTGCCATCACCGCGTTTCCGATGCGGGCGAGATGAGAGGGCACGTCGAGCGACCTCATCTTGCGGACGCAGGCGAGGGCCGCCGCCGGTCCGACGCCCTCGGTCCAGAAGGTGCTGGAGATGAAGGCCCGCTGCGCCGCCTCCATCGTCGTGGACCGTCCGATCACGGCTCCGATGGGGAAGCCGTTGCCGAGGGCCTTGGCAAAGACGGCGATGTCGGGAGCGACGTCGTATTTCAAATGCGCCCCGCCGAGACAGAGCCTCCAGCCGCAGGAGATCTCGTCGAAGACTAGACGGATGCCGTGGCGGTCGCAGCGTTCGCGCACGCCTTCGAGAAAGCCGGGCTCGGGATCGGTGTGCCGGGTCGGCTCCATCACGATGGCGGCAAGCTCGCTGCCGTGCCTCGCGAGGATCGCGTCGAGCTCGTCGAGGCGGTTGTAGCGGAAGGTCAGCGTGCTCCCGGCAAGCGGAGCCGGCACGCCGGCGGGATCGAGCCCGGGGAGGAGATGCCCGTCGAGTCCGTCCGTGCCTGATAGGTTGGCCGCGAGATACCAGTCGTGCCAGCCGTGGTAGCCGCAGAGGGCGATCCGGTCTCGCCCGGTCGCGGCGCGGGCGATGCGGACGGCCACGGCCATGCTCTCCCCGCCGCCGCGGGTGAAGCGGGCCTGCTCCGCCCACGGGTGGAGGTCGATCAGCTCCCGCGCCAGATCGACCTCGTCGTGGGTCTGGAGGGTGGACATCGCGCC
>CAYSZN010000028.1:0-3776 GCA_964435425.1 uncultured Akkermansia sp.
CAACGGAGCGGGACTTTTCAAGTCCCGTCGAAGCCAGCGCGGGGACTTGTAAAGTCCCCCTCCTTTCAATGCACCGACGCCTTCTCCGCCCCCAGGCCGGTGTGGGTGCGCACGCTGAACTCGGCGAACTTCGCCTCGCTCTCGGGTTCGCGGCTGAAGAGCGTGCCGAGGAAGGCGGCGAGGAAGCCGAGAGGGATGCTCACGATCCCCGGATTGGTCAGGGGAAAGATCGCATCGGCCTGGATCAGATGCCGTTTCGCCGCAGCGACTTCCGGGCCGTCGATGCCCATCACGCTCGGACTCAGCACGATCAGGACGATGCTCGAGAGCAGGCCGACGAGCAAGCCGGTCACCGCTCCGGCGGTGTTGAAGCGCTTCCAGAAGACCGAGAACACGATCACCGGCAGGTTCGCCGAGGCAGCCACGGCGAAGGCGAGTCCCACGAGAAAGGCGACGTTGATCGTTTGCAGCTTGATCGCGAGGATGATCGAGATCGCGCCGACGAAGAAGGCGGCGATGCGGGCGACGCGGACCTCCGTGGCCTGCGAGACCTCCTTGCCGTGCTTGAGAACGTTGCTGTAGAAGTCGTGGGCGAAGGAGGTGCTGGCGCTGATCGTCAGCCCGGCGACAACAGCGAGGATGGTGGCGAAGGCCACCGCCGAGATGAAGGCAAAGAAGACATCGCCGCCGAGGAAGTGGGACAGCTCGGGCGCGGCCATGTTCTCGTTAGTGATGAGATGGGGCTTCAGCAGCGTCGCGGCCCCGAAGCCGAGGAAGGTGGTGAGGATGTAGAAGATGCCGATGATGACCATCGCCCAGACGACCGAGACGCGGGCGGTCCGGGCATCGGGCACGGTGTAGAAGCGGACCAGCACATGGGGCAGGCCGGCGGTGCCGAGCACCAGGGCGAGCCCGAGCGAGATCAGGTCGAGCGGCCCCCATCCGCCGGTCGCGGCGGCACCGAACTTCATGCCCGGATCGAGGAAATTCTGCGTCACCTCGACTCCGCCTTTCTCGTAGGTGAGTGCGGCGATCGCGTCGAAGAACTTGACGAAGCTGTAGTCGAACTTCGCCATCACCATGAAGCTGAGCGCGAAGGTCGCGGTCATCAGCAGCACCGCCTTCACGATCTGCACCCAGGTCGTGCCGTGCATGCCGCCGAAGATCACGTAGACGATCATCAGCGCGCCCACGCCGACGATGGCGGCGTTCGGCGTGATCCACTCGTATTCCTTGAGGAGGGTGCTGACGAGGACGCCCGCGCCGATCATCTGCGCGACCATGTAGAAGGTGGAGACGGTCAGGGTGCTGAACGAGGCCGCCGCCCGCACGGGACGGGCCTTGAGCCGGTAGGCGAGCAGGTCGGCCATGGTGTACTTGCCCGCGTTGCGGAGCGGCTCGGCGACGACGTAGAGCACGGTCAGGTAGGCGACGAGGAAGCCGACCGAATACATGAAGCCGTCGTAGCCGAAGAAGGCGATCATCCCGGAAATCCCGAGGAAGGAGGCGGCGGACATGTAGTCGCCGGCGACGGCGAGGCCGTTCTGCCAGCCCTTGATGGACCGTCCGGCGGCGAAGTAGGCGCCCGCCCCGGTGTTCTTTTTGGCGCTCCAGACCGTGATGCCGAGAGTGGCGACCACGAAGGCGAGAAACATGGCGATGGTCATGGGGATCGGGGAATCAGAGGTTTTCCTTGGCGAGGAGTTCGGCGGCGGCACGGTCGAAGGCGGCCGCCTTGCGCATGTAGAGCCACGCCATGCCCCAGGCCATGAAGAACTGGGAAAGCGCGAAGAGGTAGGCGAGATTGATCTTGCCGATCACCGGCTTCTTCATCAGGTCCAGATGCCAGCCGACGAAGTAGAGCAGCGCGAAGTAGTAGAGGAGGAAGAAGACGCAGCACGGGACGATGAAACGGCGCTTCGCGGCGAGGAGGGCCTCGAACTCGGGTCGGTGGACGATCCTCTCCCATACTTCGGTGTCGGGACGTGGCTCGTCGGATGCGGGGGTGTCCTGCTCGCTCATTGGGCGCGACGTTAGGGATCGCATCCCGGAATGGCAAGCCGGAAATTCCGGCGCACCCGCGCGGGGGACCTTCCGCCCTCCAGAAATTCACAGTCCGAACACCCACCGCCCCACCGTCCACATCAGCAGCGGGATCAGGATCACGAAGAGCAGGTCCACCCAGATGCCCGCCTTCACCATCCGCGGCAGGGAGACCAGACCGGTGCCGAAGGCGATGGCGTTCGGCGGCGTGCCGACGGGCAGGGCGAAATCGGCGCTGGCGGCGAGGGTCACAGGCACGCAGAGGAGGAGCACGGGCAGGTCGACGGCCACGGCGAGGGAGCCGATCACCGGCAGGAGGGCCGCCGTCGTGGCGGTATTGCTCGTCATGGCCGTGGCCACGACCATGACCGCGCCGACGAGGAGGACGATGAGAAAGGGCGGCCAGCCCGCCATGCCCTCCAACGCGCCGGCCATGGCGGCGGCGAGCTTCGTCTTGTCGATGGCCGCCGCGAGGCTGAGTCCCCCGCCGAAAAGAAAGAGGACATCCCAAGGCATCCTGCGCAGGCAGGTCCAGTCGAGGACGAAGACGCCTTTTTTCAGATCGACCGGGGTGGCGAAGAGGAGCAGGGCCGCACCCATCGCAATGACCTCGTCGGTGACGGCGGGGAGATGCGACTTCCAAAGCTCGCGGCTCACCCAGAGCGTGACGGCGAGGAGGAAGGCGCCCGCCACTGCGCACTCGGCCCAGCTCATGCGCCCGAGCCCGCGCCGCTCCTCCCGCAGGGCCTCGCGGACGCCCGGCATGTCGGTGTTGTCCACCCGGAAGCTGATCCGCGTGAGGATGAGATGCACGAGCGGGATCGACACCGCGACGAGGGGCAGGCCGAACCAGAGCCATTGCGCAAAGCCGACCTCGATCCCGTGGATTTCCTGGGCGTAGCCTTTCAGGATCGCGTTCGGCGGGGTGCCGATGAGCGAGCCCATGCCGCCGACGTTCGCCCCGTAGGCGATGGCGAGGACGATGGCGGCGCCGAAGCCGGCCGCTCGCCCCATCCCCTGCGCCTCGCGGATCGTGGCGAAGACCGAGAGACCGATGGGCATCAGCATCATCGCGGTGGCCGAGTTGCTCGCCCAGACGCTGAGGAAGGCCGCCGCGATGAGAAAGCCGAGGATGAGCGAGCGGGGGCGCGTCCCCACCATTCCGATGATGGCGAGGGCGATGCGGCGGTGCAGATTCCAGCGCTCCATCGCGAGGGAGAGCATGAAGCCGCCCATGAAGAGGAAGATGATGGGATCGGCATAGGGCGCAGCGGCCTCCTTCATGGGATTCTTCCCATCGGCGATGCCCAAGGCCGGGAGCATCACGAGCGGGAGCAGCGCCGTCGCCGGGATGGGCAGGGCCTCGGTGATCCAGAGCAGGGCCATCGTCATCGCCAGCAGGGCGACGCGCGTCGCCTCCGGTGTGAGCCCCCAGAGCGGCGGCGAGAGGAAGGTCGCGATCAGCATGACGATGCCAGCGATCAGCCCGCCGCGCTGGCGCCAGCCATAGCCGCCCTCCTCGAGGAGGGCATCGTCGGGATGGGCGTGGGCAGGAGCGGGGTCGGTCGTCGGTTCCGTCATCGGACCGCGAGTCTAAGGGGCGGCTTCGCCGCCGTAAAAGGTAAAAAGTGAAAAGTAAAAGGTGAAACTCACGGCGCGGAGCGCCCAAGGAGGGAGGCTTGCCAAGCCTCCTTCAACCAAAACGAGACTGGGCCAGTCTCGCTCCTTGATCC
>CAYSZN010000028.1:3876-14539 GCA_964435425.1 uncultured Akkermansia sp.
CGGCAGCTTGAGAATTCGCAGGATCTCCTCGATGCCCTCGTCGGTGCGGTGGACGCCGTGGCCCGCCGGTCTCACGACGAGCTCGGAGGCGACGCCCTCGATATGGGCGCTGCGGTAGGGCACGATCCCGTCGCCTGTCTTTTCGAGCGGAACGTGCGGCAGCCGGTTGTTTCCAATGAGGGAATGGTAGGTGACCGCGGGATTGAGCGGCTTGTTGAGGAACTCGGCAGTGGTCCATGCGCCGGAGCCAAGCTGGTCGATGGAGGTGAGGCGGTCCCGGGCGAACTCGAGCCCCATGGGCGTGAGGGCGTTGGCGCTGTGGCCGACGATTTCGGTGGACAGGGCGAGGAGCTGGGCCGGAACCTCGACGAGGTCGCCGACAAGCTTCGCTGCGGGGTGCTCGACCATCCGGCTGCCGCGGTGGGGCACGGCGCAGAAGACGACTCTCCGGATTTCCGGGATGGGCTCGAAATAGATCATGCGCAGCAGCGTCTCGCGCCTCCTCTCGGAGATGTCGAGCTCGTCGATGGGCACCTTGAAGAGCGCGCTCCACTCCGCATCGCCGCTGGAGAAGGTCATGGCCTTGGCGAGGAGGCCGCCCATGCTGTGCCCCACGATCGTGACCTCCTGCTCCCCCGCCCCGCGGGCGGCGCGGAAGGCCAGCATCTCCTGGATGGCCCCGCGGAACTCCGCCGCCATGTAGGGGATCGTCGCCCCGGTCGGATAGCCGAAGATCCAGAACTCGTAGCGGTCGCGGATCGCCTCGTCGCCATAGAGGCGGTTGAGGACTTCGCCCCAGGTCAATGGGCTGGAGTTGATTCCATGGATGAGGATGCAGGGCTCCTTCGCCGGGTCGAAGGGCGTGGCGCGGCAGAGGCCCATGCGCTCGGCGAACTGCTCGAAGCGGAGCAGGCCGGAAAGGCTCTCGAACTGGAACTGCCGATCCTGAAAGTCGCGGGCCAGGGCGGCGGTGAAGTTCGCCGAGAGGGGGAACGACGTGCCGCCGAGGGAGACGCTCCGCTTCGAGACCGGATCGAGCAGCTCCAGCACGGGCTGCTGAGGCTGGTCGAGATTGAGCAATGCGGTGACGGGCACCCAGAGGCCGGTCTCGGGGATCATGGGATCCTCCTCGGTCCTCGGCTGGCGCACGATCAGGGGAGCGCCGACCCCGGAGACGGACGACTCGGCCCGCAATCCGCAGCGCACCCTGACGAAATCGGCAGGCACGACCTCCTCGGCCCGCGCCAGGTCGGGGACGTTCACGGCGCTCACCCGCAGATTGACCTCGCCCGCGTCGGTCCTGAGCAGGGAGCCGCGCCCGCCGCCCTCCTCCCAGTTCTCCGCAATCTGCACCACCACGCTCCGGGTGGCTGCGTTGTAGGCCTCGAGCCCGGCCGCGGACGGATGCCGCCCCGCCTTCAGGTCGCTCCATGTCCGCGCAGCCTCCCCCATCGGGATGGGCTTCTTCCGCAAGGCGGGCTCCCACTCCTCCCGCACCTTGACCTTCAACGAGCAGGATGCGAGAGCGAGAGAGGCAATCCCCCCAGCCGCCGCCACCGCCGCTCGCATCCGTGTTGTCATGTTCTCCGCTAGTCTTAGCCGAATACGGGCAGATTACGAGCCCCCTTAAAAATTATTCCTCCACTTTTTCCTCGAAATTCTCTTCCCCATACGTCATCATTCGCGTTTCGCAGTTCAAAGCCAAACAACAAAAACGCCTCCTTCCTCCGACGATCCGTTTATGAATTTCGCCTGCCCCACCTGCCACATCACGCTCCAGGCCGATGCCGAACTCGCGGGAAAAACTGTGAAATGCCCCGGCTGCTCGACCCGCCTCCAGATTCCGTCGAATTTCGCCGAACAGGAATCCGAGACCGCCGACGAGGGGTCCGCCGACTCCCTGCATGACCATCTCCCCCCTCTGAACCTCGCCACGGGCCATCTCGGCCCCCACCCCTCGACGGTGAACGTCTGGATCGCCGGCGGCATCGGCTTCCTCGCCACCTTCGTCTGGTACGTGATCATGCTGCTGCTGCCAGAACGGAAGGTCGCCGGCGCCGACGAGGGCTGGGGCGTCTACATGCGCGACCTGTTCTGCGAACGCGGCGCCACCCAGTATGTCACCACCCTGCTTTCCTTCTGGTGCATCGGCCTGCTCGTCCTGAAATGGGTGAATCTCCGCAAGCAGCGCCGCGCCATGATGATCCAGGCTCTCCCCACCGACATCGGCGAGGAGATCACCCCACAGAACCTCAAGGAATTCCACGACCATGTCCTGAACTTTCCCAAGCCTCTGCGCAACACCTACATCGTCAACCGGGTCCGCAAGGCGCTGGAGTTCTTCTACGTGCGGCAGAACAACCCCGAGGTCGCCTCCACCATCAGCTCCCTCTCCGAAGTCGACGCGGCCAAGGCGAACGGCAGCTACGGCATCGTGAAGGTCTTCCTGTGGGCCATCCCGATCATGGGCTTCATCGGCACCGTCGTGGGGATCGGGCAGGCCATCGGCGGCTTCGGCGCGGTCTTCGGGGCCGGCGAAAGCGGCGACATGAGCCAGATCAAGGAGCCGCTCCTGAGCGTCCTCTCGAGCATGGCCGTCGCCTTCGACACGACCCTGCTCGCGCTCGTCGTCTCCATCCTCCTGAGCTTCCCGGCCAGTTCGTTGCAGGGCATGGAGGACGACCTCGTCTCCGACGTGGACGAATACTGCGTCGACCACCTGCTCAAGCGCCTCAACGACGGCGGAGTCGGCACCTCCTCCTCTTCCGATCCCGCCATGCTCAAGGCCATCGGCGACACCCTCGCCAGCGGCCAGAGGGACATCATGGGCCGCTTCGAGAACGTCCAGAAAGGCATGGCCGAAAGCCTCGGCAACCAGACGAAGCAGTACGAGAAAGTCGCCGCCGCCGTGGAGAAGCAGATCGCCGCCATCGACGAGCGCACCGAGAAATACGAGAGGAAGCTCGACCGGTCTCTCGACACGCAGGTCGCCTCACTCGCCGAAGGGATCAAGAACCTCAACGCCGTCCTCAAGGAGCTGAACGGCAAGCAGGTCGTGGTTCAGAAAAAAGGCTGGTTCAGCCGCGGCTGATCCGCTCCAACCGAAGACGACATGGCGAGGCGGGCCAAAGACAGCGGGGGATCGGTGAACCTCTTCCCCTTCCTCAGCATCCTGATCTGCATCATCGGGTGCCTCACCCTCATCATCGTGGTGATCAACCTCATCGCGATGAACAAGGGCGAGGGCAAGACCCCGGACGAGGTCGAGCGCGCCCGCGAGTACGTGGCCATGCAGAAGGAGCAGGAGGAGAAGCGGCAGGAGGCCGACAAGCTCCGCCAGCTGATCGAGCAGCTTATCCAGCAGAACCGGGACATCCTCAATGTACGCGACAAGCTCGTGATTCTGAAGAAAACCTTGGAGAACCAAGAGGAGATCGACAAGAGCCGCGAGGAGCTCATCGCGAAGTTCAACCTGCTCCGGACGACCAACCAGAAGCTCGTCGCCGACGAGAAATTCCTCCAGGAGGAGATCAAGAAGAAGGAGGAGGAGCTCTCGAAGCGGGCCGAGCCGCCCAAGCCGGCCGCCCTGCAAGTGCGTCCGAGCGGCAGCAGCGGGACGACCCGCCCCCATTTCATCGAAATCTCCGACCGCGGCCTCTACATCCACCGCAGCCTGTCCGAGGAGCCCGCCGTGATCCCCATCGCCTCGCTGAACCAAAACCCCGAGTTCATCGAGTTCCTCAAGACCATCGCGTCGCAGCCCTACAACCGCCTCATCTTCCTCGTCCGAGGCACCCCCGGAGCGGTGAAGACATTGAACGAGGCGAGCGGGGTCGTCGCCGCCTACAACCGTGCCAACGGCACCGAGATCATCCCCGGCCGCCTCCCCCTCCCCGGCGAAGGCAAGATCGACCTCCAGCTTTTCGCCCAGTTCCTCCAACCCTGACCGAACGACCACCGCCAAGTCATGGCCCGCCGCCCCAAAGCAGAAGAAGAGCGCAGCATGGACTCGCTCATGGACGCGCTCACCAACGTGGTCGGCATCCTCCTCCTCATCCTCATCATCAGCAGCCTCGGGATCAGCGCCGTGGTGAAGAAGGTCGTCGAGAATCTGCCCGAGGTCACCGCCCAGCAGCTGGAGGAGATGAAGCAGCGCCGGGAGCAGACTCTCAAGAACCTGCAAGAGCTCCAGCAGCTCCACAACCGGACGGTCGAAAACATGCCCAAGGAGGACGAGGCGCGCCAGCTCGTCGTCGAGCTGGAGGAATTCGAGAAGAACAACAAGGATCTCGCCGACAAGACCTCCGACATCGCCGAATGGCAGCTCAAGGTCACTACGGAGGAGAAGTCGAAGGAGGAGCACGATGCCAAGGTCCAGACCGCCGACGCCCGCAACCGCGAGCTCGCCGCCCTGCTCGCGCAGACGCCGGAGCCCAAGGCGCTCGCGGCGAAGGAGGTGCTGATGCCCAACCCTCGGGTGGCCGACGTCGAGTCCAGCGCCTTCTACCTCGTCTGCAAGGGGGGACGTCTCTACTTCATCGGCGATCCCTACGAGCATGCCTTCAAGATCCGCGACGTGATCGAGCAGCAGTTCACGGATCTCGCCTTCACCGACAAGGCCGTCGGTTCCTACACCTACGAGGTGAAAGGCACCAAGAAGGCCGACAACGGCGCTCCCCTTCCCCTCCGCGAGCGCTTCCGCCTGAACCGTCGCGACCGGGAATCGTTGTCCACCTGGGCCTCGCTGACCCCCGTCTGGGCGAACCGCGAAGGCGTCGAAGCAAAACCGGCCACGGTCGTCGACCGCATCTTCGGCTCACAGGAGGAGGCGGAGCTCGTCGTCGCCAAGTTCCGCTACGACCTCAAGAAGATCCAGGCCTACTTCGGCGAAGGGAAGCTCGGACCGAAGGACTTCAAATACCATGTCGCCCCTTCCGGCGGCGACCGCATCAAGATGGCCCTCGAGATGAAACCCGAGGGCGGCTGGACGCCCGAGCAGTTTCTCGCGGCCAATTCGGAATTCGAGCAGCACTGCAAGCAAGTCTCGGCGAACCGGCGCAGCCTCTTCTTCTACTACGTCGCCCCCGACAGCTTCGAGACCTATCTCCAAGCCCGATCGAAATCGGAGCAGTTCCGCGTGCCCGCCGGCTGGACCGTGTGGGAGGGCGACAAGCTGGAGCCGAGGGCCGCACCGGCCAGAGCCACGATCCGCTACAACCTCGACCGTCTCCCCGACGCGGACTACATGAACCTCGCCAATGCCGTCGGCCCCTACCTCGTCGAAGAGCGGAACAAGGAGCAGGCCGAACTGGCCGACCGCGTCGCGAAGGCCATGCCCGCCGAGCTCACCGAACAGGCCGCCAAGGACGATTTCGTCGCGAAGCTCACCGCCGAGCGCCGCGACTGGGCTGCCACCCGCATGCAGCCGTGGACGCTCGCCGTCTTCCAAACCGCCCTCGCCGCGCAGAAGGCCTCGGGAGAGACCGAGATCACGATCGAGGAGCATCCTCCCGAGATTCCCGGCATCCGCGTCTTCCAAGCCTCCGGCCCGCCCTCGAAACCAACCCCACCCCCGGATCCCAGCAAGCCGACACCACCTCCGGCCGCCCCGGCAGGTGGCCCAGCCAGACTCATTCTGGACTGATCCCTTCCGGGTCCTTCTTCTCCTTTGCGATGAAATCCCCGCACCTCCCTCTCGTCGGTCTCCTCGGCCTCGGAACCTGCGGATTTCTCGCCGCCGCCCCGCCCGACGGTCTCCCCCGCTTCGAGGCCCAGACGATCGACGACGCCGTCGAGATCGGATACGGCCTCGCCCTCGGCGACGTGGATGGCGATGGCACCACCGATGTGATCCTCGTCGACAAGCGCGAGATCTCCTGGTTCCGCAATCCCGGCTGGGAGGAGACCTCAATCGTGAAGAACCTCACCCTGCGCGACAACGTCTGCGTCGCCGCCGCCGACATCGATGGCGACGGCAAGGTCGAGATCGCCGTTGGCGCCCAGTGGAATCCCGGCGAGACGACGGACAAGGCCCAGTCGGGTGCGGTCTTCCACCTCGAGCGCCCGGCCGACGGAAAGGGATCCTGGACCCCGGTCCCCCTCCATCACGATCCCACCACCCACCGCATGCGCTGGATTCCGACGGAGGCGGGACACGAGCTCGTCGTGCTGCCCCTGCATGGGATCGGCAACAAGAACGGCGAAGGGGAGAACTTCGTCAACGCCCGCGCCTACCGCGTCGATCCCGCCAAGGCCCACGACGTGGAAGCCTGGTCGCACGAGGTCCTCGGAGCGAGAATGCACGTCACGCACAACTTCGACTTCCGCGACGGCCATCTCTACATCGGCGGCGCCGAGGGCATCGTCCGCGAAAAGGCCGGAGGCGGAGAGTCCCTCCCCCTGATCACGGCGGAGAACTCCACACCCTCCACCCGCGGCGTGGGCGAGATCGCGAAGGGGGCGGACTTCATCGTGGCGGTCGAGCCCTTTCACGGAAACGACCTCGCCGTCTACCGCGAGGACGGCGAGAGCCGGTGGACACGCCATCTCATCACCGACACCCTCAACCAGGGCCATGCGCTCGGCGTCGGCGACTTCAACGGCGACGGGCGCGAGGACATCGTCGTCGGCTGGCGCAATCCCGACGCCGAAGGGCATGTCGGCGTGAAGCTCTTCTTCCAGAAAGAGGATGGCTCGTGGTATCCGCCCTTCTGGGTCGCCCGCGATCTCGTCGCCGCCGAAGACCTGAAGATCGCCGACCTGGACGGCGACGGCCGCCTCGACATCGTCGTCTCGGGACGCTCGACCAAGAACCTCGTGATCTTCTGGAACCGGGAGGGGAGAAAGTGACCGGCTTTGGAGGCGGTTAGTGCCGAACCTGTGGATGGTTTGGACCACGGATGGCACAGATCACACGGATTGAGGGAATTGGATTTTCAAGATTCGTGCAATTCGTGCCATCCGTGGTCCAAACCTTTCAACCGAAGCCGTGGCGAAATTCGTGAGAATTTCGGCGAACGTCCATTGAAACGCCGGTCGGGGAGAAGTTCTCACGAACTTCTCTACGGCGATCCACTTCGCGTATTCTCCACCACCGAAGACGGCCCGGCCTTGGAGAATTCCGCCCCACCCCTCACGCATACCCTCGAAACACCTCCGGCACGAAGGCCAGATCGCTCGCCTCCCGCACCGCGAGGCCGATCTGGAACCGCATCGTCTCCTCCGGCACGGGATTCTGATACTCGTCGAGGCAGTCGTAGAGGGCCGCCAGCGCCTCCTTGCCCGCCTCGCCGGCGGTGCGCACTTCGCGGTAGACCTTGATGGCGATGGACTCGGCCGCCCCCGGCGTGACGTAGTCGGGCACGAGCGGAAGGAGATCGGGCGGACATTCCTTCGGCAGCTCGAGGCGGTGCTTCTTCGCGAGGGCGCGGATGAGGGCGTAGCCTTCCTCCGCGTCGAGGGAAGGAAAGAGCGGAAACTTCACATCGACGCGGCCGGGACGCTTCAGGTCCACCTCGATCAGATCGGGACGGCTCGAGGCGAGGATCCAGAGGATACGGCCGCGGTTGGCGGTGTTGCTCATCTCCTTCGCCATCATCGAGTAGACCCTGCCGGACACTCCCGAGTCCCCCGCCCCACCCTCCCGGCTGCCGAGGGCCTGGTCGGCCTCGTCGATGAAGACGATGCAGCGCCCGAGCGCCTGGAGCAGCCCGAAGATCTTCTCCAGATTCCCCTCCGTGCTGCCGACCCAGCGGTCGCGGAAATTCTTCATCTTCACCACCGGCACGCCCGCTTCGCCCGCGAGGCACTCGACGAAATAGGTCTTCCCCGTCCCCACCGGACCGCTGAGCAAGTAGCCCATCGGCATCGCGGCAAGGTCGCCCTCGCCCCAGAGAGCCAGATCCTGCCGCATCCACTCCTTCACCGCCTCGCTGCCGTGGACATCGTCGAGAGTGCGCGTCGGCTCGAGGAATTCGATCAGCCCCTGCGCGTCCTTCTCGACGAGGGATTTCTTCAGCTCCGCGAGATCGCGCTCCTCGAGCGGCGTGCCCTCGTATTCGCGCTGCTTCAGAAGCGACTCGATCGAACCCATCGTCGCTCCGGCGAGCCGCGCCGCGGGGAACTCGGGACGGCCCGCGAAGTTCGCGAGGGCTTTCGGGAAACGGGTCTCGAAATGGCGGAAGACCCCGGCCAGCTCCGCCTCGCGCGGCAGCGGAATCTCGACGAGGGCGGCGCGCGGATTCTGGGATAGGAGCCGGTTGAGGTCGTTGAGATGCTCCGTCAGCAGGAAAACCGCAAGGTTCTGCTCGAGGAAATGACTCTCGTGCGACCACGAGCGCACCACCGCGGCCATCGAATTCAGCGCATAGTCGCGCGTCTGCTGCGCCAGCGGAAAAAGGAGGTCGGCCGAGCCGATGACGATGGCGACATGGTGGTTCCGACCCGCGACCGCCGCGCTCCCCGGCGAGGCCGGGGCGAGGGAGCGGAGGTTCACGCAGACGCGGAGGAAATGGTCGAGCCAACCGATCGCCCCCGCCGGATCGACCGGAGGCGGCTCCGCCGGGGCGAGGCGGCGGTAGGTCTCCTCGCCCGCGAGCACCCGCACGCCCGCCCCCAGCTCGTAGCCGAGGACGAGGTCGAATCGCCTCAATTGCGACTTTGTCAGGAAATCGACGAGATTGCCCACCGCATCGCCCCCGTCGCCGGGAACGAGGAGCCGGTCCTGCACGTTGCCGTGGAGAACGAACTGGTTCGACGCACCGGAGAGGTAGAGCCGACGGATGGTCTCGGACCAGGCGGAAGCGATGGACATAGGCGGGCCCGGGCAGGTCTCAGTCGGCGAAGATCTTCGCGAAGAAGGCCTTCATCGCCTCCCACGACTTCGCGTCGGCCTCGGCCTGGTAGGCGGAACCCTTCGAGGGATCGTCGCCCGCCTTCTTCTGGGTGAAGGAATGGACCGCGCCGGGATAGGCGGTGAACTCGTAGTCCACATCCGCGGCCTTCATCTCGCGATGGAAGGCCTCGACCTCGGCCGGCGGCACGTAGGGATCGTCGGCCCCATGCAGGACGAGCACCTCGCAGTCGATGTTCTTCGCGTCGTCCGGCGTCGGAGTGCCGAGACCGCCGTGGAAGCTCACGACACCCTCGATGTCCGCCCCGGCGCGGGCGAGCTCGAGCACGCCGGTGCCGCCGAAGCAGTAGCCGATCGCCGCGATCTTTTCGGAATCGGTCTGCGGCAGGCCGCGGAGAACCTGCAATCCCGCCTCGAGCCGCTTGCGGAAAAGGGCGCGGTTCTCCTTGTATTTGCCCGCCTCCTTGCCCGACTCGGGCGGCTGGGGACGGACACCCTTGCCGTAGATGTCGAGGACGAAGACGTTGTAGCCGAGGGCGACGAGCTGCTCGGCACGCATCTTCTCGTAGTCCGAAGGCCCGGTCCACTGGTGGACGACGAGGACGGAGGGGCGTTTCCCCTCGACGGCGTCGTCGTAGGCGTGCCAGCCCTCGCAGAGGACTTCGCCGACGGGATACTCGATGGCCTTGCCCACGATGGCGGCGGAGAGGGAAGCGGGCAGGAGGAGGGCGGAGGCGAGCAGGAGTCGGATGGAAGCAGTCATCGGAGAAAGGTGGAGGAGGATTGGAGGACGGCCGGAAATTCGCCGACCTCCCTATTTCTATCGTACCGAGCCCAGCCAGCCAACCACATTCCGCACGGATTTGCCGAGACGGCTGCAACGATTGCGGAGCAGAGCCCGGAACCGATTTGACATCACCGCCGAGCCGCCCGATGCGACAACGGTGGGGCGAGCCGCCCCTGCCAAGCCGTTCCCATCGCGGCGGAAGAGTCGCCTCTTCCGCTACGGCCCTGCGACCGATGGCCACCTTCCCCTACGCCATCACCTCGTGGATCGGATCGGCTCCCTCGACGCCGACGAGCTTGTGGTCGAGGCCGCCGAAGAAGAAGCTGAGGTGATTCGGATCCAGCCCCATCAGCGACAGGATCGTGGCGTGGAGGCGCCTCACGTGGAAGCGGTTCTCCACGGCCATGGAGCCGAGCTCGTCGGTCTGGCCGACGGAGACGCCGCCCTTCACCCCGCCTCCGGCCATCCACATGGTGAAGCCGTAGCTGTTGTGGTCGCGGCCGGTGCCCTTCTCATACTCGGCGGTAGGCTGGCGACCGAACTCGCCGCCCCAGACGACGAGGGTGTCGTCGAGCATCCCGCGGCGCTTCAGGTCCTTGAGCAGGCCGGCGATGGGCTTGTCGGTCGCGCCGGCGTGGAGGTTGTGGTTGTCCTCGAGGTCGCCGTGGGCGTCCCAGTTGTGGTCGTTGTGCGCGCCGCCGGAGTAGATCTGGATGAAGCGGGTGCCCCGCTCGACGAGACGCCGGGCGAGGAGGCACTTGCGCCCGAAGTCGGCGGTCTCCTTCCGGTCCATGCCGTAGAGGGCCTTCGTCTCCTCGCTCTCCTCCTCGACGGCGATGGCCTCGGGCGCGGTCGCCTGCATCCGGTAGGCGAGCTCGTAGCTGGCGATGCGGGCGGAGAGGTTGGTGTTGTCGAAGCGCGAGGAAAGGTGCCCGGCATTGAGGTGGTTCAGCGAGTCGATGAGCAGGCGCTGCTCGCTCGCGGGCATGCCCTCGACGTGCTCGAGGTTGAGGATGGGGCTGCCC
>CAYSZN010000029.1:0-14235 GCA_964435425.1 uncultured Akkermansia sp.
GTCGATGGGCTGGAAGGGGGGGAGTAAGAGTAGGAGTAAAGAGGAAGAGTAGGAGGATAGGGTATTGCCCTCCGGGCCATACCCTATTCGACCGCAGGGATCATCCCGTAGTCGCCGTCCTCGCGGCGGTAGAGGATGGCGAGCTGGTCGGTCTTGGCGTCGTGGAAGAGGATGAAGGGCTTCTCGTTCATCTCCATGTCCATGACGGCCTCGTCGGTGAAGAGGTGCTTGATCTTGTACTTCTCCTTGTGGACGATGTGGGGCTCGTGCTCGTGCTCGGGTTCCTCGGGAAGCTCGGAGGGGAAGACGCTCTCGTGGACGAGGCGCATCGTCTTGCGCTTCTTGTCGGGACGGTGCGACTTGAGCATGCGGGTCTTGTGCTTGCGCATGCGGCGCGCGATCTTGGAGATGGTCTCGTCGATGGAGGCGTACATGTCGTGCGTGGTGGTGTCGGCCTCGATCACGATGTGGTTCGCGCAGAAGAGGATGATCTCCGCGATGTGGCGGTCCTGCTCGACGTTGAGGAGGACCCTGGCCTCGATGATTTTCGGATAGTCGAGGTGCAAGCCGGCCACTTTCTTCTCGGCGTGGTCGCGCATCGCCTCGGTGACGGAGACATGGCGGCCGGTGACAGTGATGGGCAGGTTGACGTTGGTGACTTGCATGGTTCTTGTGGTTTTGTTTATGCGTCAGGATACTCCGGACTCAGCTACAATGGTACCAGAGGATGGAGGTTTTTGACAAGCGATCAAAGGTGGCGTTCGGACGCGAAAAGGCTTGACGAGGGAGGCGTCCGGACGGCGTCTCACATCGTAAAGCGGTCGCCGAGATAGAGCTCGCGGCTGACGGGGTCGTTGATGAGGAAGTCGCGGGTGCCCTCGCGGAGGACGCGGCCCTCGTAGATGAGGTAGGCGCGGTCGACGAGCTCGAGGGTCTGGCGGGCGTTGTGGTCGGTGATGAGGATGGCCAGCCCGGATTTCCGAAGGTCCTCGACGATGCCCTGGATCTCGTTCACGGCGATGGGGTCGACGCCGGAGAAGGGCTCGTCGAGCATGAGGAGGCTGGGCATGGTGACGAGGGAGCGGGCGATGGTGAGGCGCCTCTTCTCGCCGCCGGAGCAGGTCAGGGCGATGTTTCTGCGGATGTGGGTGATGGAGAAGCGCTCCAGCAGCTCCTGGCAGCGGGCGAGGCGCTCCTTGCGGGAGAGGTCGAGGGTCTCGAGCACGGCGAGGAGGTTCTCCTCGACGGTGAGCTTTCGGAAGATGGACTCCTCCTGCGGCAGGTAGCCCATGCCGAGCCGGGCGCGCTTGTACATCGGCATGGAGGTGACGTCGTGGCCGTTGAAGAGGACCTGTCCGCCGTTCGGGGGAACGAGCCCGACGATCATGTAGAAGCTGGTCGTCTTGCCCGCGCCGTTGGGGCCGAGGAGTCCGACGATCTCGCCGGGGCGGACATGGATGTCGACTCCGTTCACGACGGTGCGGCCGTCGTAGATCTTGACGAGGCCGTGGGTCTGGAGAAGGGAGCCGGTGGCGTCGTCGCGGGAGAGGGACTGGTCGCTCTCGAAGGCGAGTTCGCTGCGCCGGCTGCGGGCGGCGGGTGCGGCCGCGGTGCGGACAGGAGCGGCGGATGGACTGGCCTTCTGCCTCTTTTCCGGCACGGGGGCGGGCGCGCCGAAGCCGGACGGATCGGCGCTGTGGATCGCGAGAAATTCCTCGTCCTCGACCTCGGATGGTGGCGCAGGGGCCGGGGCGGGAGCCTGCCGGGCCGGAGCCCTCTCGAGGGGATGCGGTTCGACGTGGGTGGGGGGGCGCAGCTTCACCGGCGTCTTGGGGGTGGGAGTGGAAAGCGGCGGTGGGGCGGTCTGGACGGCGGGAGGCGGCAGTTCGTCGGAATAGCCGGTACCGCGCTTGGCGGGTGGCGGACCGAAGAGTTCGGCGAGGTCGTCCCTGTCGTCGGAATGGCTCATGGAGAACGGATGGAGCGGGGGCGGCGCGATGCGGCGTCCACAGCGGATCAGCGGAGGCGGTCGAAAGCGTTGTTGAGTCCGCCGCCTTTCAGGGGATCTCCTCCCTTCTTCTTTCCGTCGGCATTCTTGTTGTCGACGGGGATGACGATGTGGTTCCGGTTCGTCGATCCGATGATCTCGTAGAGGCCGTTCCCCCTCATGATGATCTTCGCATCTTCCGAGCTGGTCCTCACGAAGCTGTCCCCGTCCTGGATGTAGGGGGGGCCGCCGGAGAGGACGAACTCCTGGGTGACCGCGTTGTAGTCGGCGCGGCGGCCGAGGGCGATCTGGGTCTTCTTCTTCCCCTTCTCGTCGACGGCGAAGCGCTTGATCTCGACCATGCCCCCGGAGGCGATGGCCCGCTTGAAGCTGGAATCGGTGTCGCCTCCTTCCTGTCCGACGCCTTCGGCGAGATGGATCTCGAGCTTGTCGCACTTCATTTCGTAGTCGGGAGAGTCGACGAAGACATCGCCGGTGAAGAGGAGGATGCCCCTGGTGTTGTCCATCACGGCCTTCTTGGAGAGGACTTCCATGTGTTTCGGGCCTGCGGCGGGGTAGCCTCCGGTGGTCTTGTCCGGGTATCTCCGCGAGAGCGGCACGGGCGCGGGCGTGTCGGCGATGTCGAGATTCGGCAGTTCCGGGATGGTCGGGACGGTGTCGGCGATGGGGCGGGCGGCGATCGGCTGGACGACGGTGTCGGAGGCGGCCGTGTCCGGTACCGGAGTGGCGGGCGCGCTGGCATCCGGAATCGCCGGCGAGCCGGGCTCGACCGGCATGGCCACGGGCGTGGGGGTGCCGCCGGCGATGCCGGGCGCGGGCCGGGTGGCGGGCACTTCCGAGGCAGGTGGTGCGTCGGGGGCGGCGGTCGGCTCGGCCACATCGCCTTCGGCCTTCTCCTCCATCGCGGCTGCTTCGGCGAGGGCCTCCACGGCGGGCTTGGCTTCGGCGGAGACCTTGGCGACGGCTTCGGTGGCCTTGGCCACAGCCCGGTCGAGGGTGCCGTCGCTTTGCGCCTGCGCGGCGGCGGCCTTCAGCTTGTCGGCGTCGATCCCGTCCGTGTTCACCTGAAACTGCCTCGCGGCTTCGCGGACGGCTTCCTCGGGATCCTGGCGCATGCTCTCGAGGGCGGCGTCGGGATCCTGCTTCACGGAGCGGAGGACGTTGCGCAGACGCGGGTCGGACATGATGTTCCGTCCAGCGGCTTCGAGCTCGGCGGCGGTGTCCTGGGCGGCGAGGGGCGCGGCGCAGAGGACCGGCAGGACGAGGACGAGCAGGGGGAGGCGGCAGTTCATGGCTGGCGAAGGGAAAGGGCGGGTCACGGGGTTTTCGTCTTTGCGGCTTTGGCGCCGGGCAGGCCGAAGTCCGGCGCGATCTGGCCGGCGTCGGGGACGACGAGCCGCACGTTGCCGTCGAGGCGGGCGACCTGCGAGTCGGTCTGGAAGATCATGGTGTCTCCGGTCATGGTGAAGCGGGGCTGCTCGATGGTGGAGGGGGTCTTGCTCCTCAGCTCGCCGGCGGCGAGGTCGTAGGCGGCCTCGTCCATGGAGATGGTGGTCTCGGGCTTGCCCTCGGCGTCGTGGACGTGGACGACGAGATTGAAGAGGTCGAGGAACTGCTCGTCGACTCGGACGACGGAGTCGGCGGTCATCACCGACTTCAGCCGGTCGTTGGTGTAGGAGGGGATGGAGACGCCCTTGAACTCGCGTCCCACGGGCATGTGGTCGGTGAGCTGGGGAGGCAGGGCGGATTTCACCACCTCCTCGGCGGGCTTCGCGGCGCGCTGCCCTTTCCGGCGGGCCTTGCCGTCCTGCTGGGCCTCCTGCGCCGTCGCCGCGAAGAGGGCGGCGAAGAGGATCGCGAGGACGCAAGGTAGGCGGTGGATGGGAAGGGCGCGGATCATGCGGCGGGGCGCCGGACGAGGGCGTGGATCTCGCGCAGTTGGACGAGGATCGGTTCGAGGCGGTCGAGGGGCACCTGGTTCGGCCCGTCGCTGGGTGCGTTCGTCGGGTCGGGATGGGTCTCCATGAAGACGCCGTCGCAGCCCGCCGCGACGGCGGCGCGGGCGAGGACGGGGGCGAGGCGGCCGTCGCCGCCGCTGGAGGCGCCCTCGCCGCCGGGACGCTGCACGGAGTGGGTCGCGTCGAAGACGACCCGCACGCCTGCTTCCTGCATCCAGGGGATGGCTCTCATGTCCGCGACGAGGTTGTTGTATCCGAAGGTGCTGCCCCGTTCGGTGATGAAGTAGTTCCGGCAGCCGAAGGCTTCGAGCTTGTCGGCTATGTTCCTAACGTCCCAGGGGGCGAGAAATTGGCCTTTTTTCACGTTCACGACGCGCCCGGTCCTGGCGGCGGCCTCGATCAGGTCGGTCTGGCGGCAGAGGAAGGCGGGAATCTGGAGGACATCGACGAACTCTGCCGCGATCCTCGCCTCCTCGGCGGTGTGGACGTCGGTGGTGACGGGAGTGCCGATGGCGGCGCCGGCCTCGGCGAGGAGACGGCATCCCGCCGCGCATTCCATCCCGCGGTAGGACTTCGCCGAGGTGCGGTTGGCCTTGTCGTAGCTGGCCTTGAAGACGAAATCGACGCCGGCGGCATCGGCGGCCGCGCGCACGCGGGGCGCGACTGCGTGAAGAAAGGCGGCGGACTCGATCACGCAGGGACCGAGGATGAAGAGAGGACGCTCTCCACCCAGCCGGTAGGGGCCGATGGAGACGGTGTCCGGTGGAGTTCCCATGCTCATGCTCAAGCCGCCAAGCTAACTCGCCGGGACGGGTGTGGCAAGCCTTTGGGGTGGTTATGGCGATTATCGGGAAAACTGAAGCAATTGGCGGCAAGGAGGGGGAGCGGAGTGCTCGGAGAGCCGACCTATGATCCGAGAAGCAGCACGTCGGGGAGTTTCGCGGCGGCTTTCTCGAACGTGACCAAGGCCCGGTTGGCAGTCCGGCTTTCGCCATGGATGAGCCGGTCGACGAAACCCGGCTTGACCGAGGCTAGGTTAGGTATGTCGAGAAGCTCCCGGGCCGTTGCGCCGACGAGAACCGGCTTGGTCCGGATGAAGAGGCGGAGGGCCGACAAGGCATCGGACTTGCTGAATCCGTAGTAGTGCCGAAGGGCGAAATAGCTCTCCGCGAGGACGATGTCTCCGACGTGTAGGGCGACGCCGGCGTCGCGCTGCTCGTCGAAGAAGGCTGCGGCGTGCTCGAATTGGGCGAAAGGTTCGCGGACGATCAGCCGGAGCACGAAGGAAGTGTCCAGAGAGAAGGAAGCGTGCTTCATGGGGCATCGCGTTCGCGTTCGGAGGAGGTGCTTTCGGCAGTCCATCCTTTGGCGACCGCCTTGCGGATTTCGTCCATGTCGTGGCTCAGGCCGGAGGACGGGTAGCGGTGGCTGACGGCGAGCCATGGGAATCGTTCGATTTCCTCCGGGGTCGGAGGCGGAGGGGAAGATGGGGACGGGACTGCGGAGAGCACCCAAGTCTCGAAGAGCTGGATGGCCACCGCCCGCAGGGACTGGCCCTCGAGAGCGCTTCGGGCCTTGACCCTCCGGTACAGCTCGTCGGGGATGTCGATAGTGGCTTTCATGCTTTACAGCTTTCCGTATCGCTGGCAAGGAGTCAAGACCGGCATGGTGAAAGGCGGGGGAATTGTCTGGACCTCGGTTCGCCACCGGATACACTGGCGGCTCCTCGCTCCGGGCATTCCGGGGCGGGAAGAGATCCGATGGAGGAGCCCGCCGCCGACACCCCTTTGCTGATGCACTGCCCCGAGTGCGGGCAACCGCTCGACGTGGCGGGGGTGGGGCCGTATGCGAAGATCGAGTGCCCCCATTGCTCCGTCCCGATCCGGGCCCGCACGGCCATGGGACAGTACGAGATCGTCGGGATCCTCGGCGAGGGCGGGATGAGCCAGGTCTTCCGCGCCCTCGACCGCAATCTCGGCCGCGAGGTCGCGCTGAAGATCCTCCACCAGTCCCTCGGTCGCGACGATGCGCTCGTGGCGATGTTCGAGCGCGAGGCCAAGCTGACGGCCTCCATCGTCCATCCGAACGTGGTCAAGGTCTTCACCGTGGGGCGGGACCAGGGGTATTTCTTCATCGCGATGGAGCTGCTCCAGGCCGTCAGCCTCGAGCGGCTCATCGCCACCAAGGGCGCGCTCTCCGAGATCGAGGCGCTGGGAATCGCGCTCGATGTGTCGCGGGGGCTGAAGGCGGCCCACGACGAGCGGCTCATCCACCGCGACATCAAGCCGGGCAACATGCTGGTGACCGGCGACGGCACGGCGAAGCTGGTCGATTTCGGCCTCGCCCTGCATCAGGATGGCGAGGATCTCTCGGATGAGCTCTGGGCGACGCCCTTCTACGTGCCGCCGGAGAAGCTCGAGGGCGATCCCGACACCTTTCTCGGCGACATCTACAGCCTCGGGGCGACGCTCTACCATGCCCTCGCGGGAAAACCGCCCTTCGACGCGAACACCCCGTCGATGGAGGAGCTGAAGGCGATCAAGCGGCAGCCCGTCGATCTGAAGGCTGCGGCCCCCGGACTTTCCAAGGCGACGGTGAAGCTGGTCGAGACGATGATGGCCTACCGTCCCGAGGACCGCATCCCGTCCTACGACTCGCTGATTGCCCAGATCGAGGAGGTGAGGAAGCGCCGCTTCGGCATCGAGGAAGTGCCGAGGGCGCGGGGGAGGAACCGCACTGGCGCGATGGCCCTGGGGGGCGTGGCCCTTCTCCTGCTCGCCGTCCTCGCCGTGCATTTCCTCCTCGGTGGGAAGGAGGTCGTCGAGGAGGGCGGCATCGCCATCGCCCAGGGCGAGCGGGTCATCACCGCCGATGAAAGCGGTGCCGCCGAGCAGTTCCTCCAGGGGCGCGAGCACTTCGCCGCCGGCAGGTTCGGAAAGGCGCGGGAGCTCTTCGCGGAGCTCGCCGCCAAGGAGTCAGCCCCTGCCTCGACGCGGATCTGGAGCCGTTTCTTCCTAGGCTCGATCCATCTCTTTTCCGGGAATCTGGCGGCGGCGGGCGAGTCCTTCCGCCAGGTCCTCGAGCTGACGCCCGAGTCCGACGCCGACCAGGCCGAGACCGTCGCCTTTCTGAAGCGGGCCGCCTCCGTCCTTTCCGGTCCGCTGCCCCTCCTGCCCGAGGAGGCGGCCTTCTCCCCGGATTCGGTCGAGGCCCTTGGCCTTCTCGCGGCGGGCTTGAAGAACTGGCAGCACGGCGAATTCGACTCCGGGGCGGTCCTGCTGAAGGCCTTTGCGGAAAGCCGTCCACCCGCGGATGCTCCGTGGCTGGAGTCGCTCAAGGGCCAGGTCGATCCCTTTCTGGCGGATCTCGGGACGATCGCCTCGCTGCCGAATCCCGCCGCCTCCTTCTCCGAGCCGGACCTTGCCGCCGCGCGCGAAGCGTTGGAGCAGGGAGCGGCGGCTCTGCGCACCAAGGGGGCGGCCCCCCGGTTCGTGCAGCGCCGCCTCGACCGCATCGGCGAGATCCGCGAGCTGGCGGAAAAGGCCGCCTCCGGGACAACGACGATGGAGGCAGGCGTGGCGAACGCGCCGACGTCTCCGAGCCTTGCCGCCGCCTCTCCCGACGAGCAGGCCGAAATCGACCGGCTCCGGGCGGTGGTGGGCGCCCTTCGGGCCAGCTCCGAAGCGCTCCGCTTCGCCGAGGCGGCTGCGCAGATCCAGGCGGAGAGCCTCGCTACGCCGCTCGGGAGCGCCGTCCACGAGGCGCTCGTCCAGGCGGACCACTATCTGGCCCGGCTCGCGTCGGCGCTCCGGAGGACTCCCTACGAGGGGACCGTGAGACGCCAGGTGGGCCGTTCCTTCGAGGCGAAGGTCTCCGCCGTCGATGCCGCCCTCTTCGTCGTCGACCTCGGCTTCGGGCCGAACGAGATCGAGGTGGAGGAGTTCGCGCCCGACTGGCTCGTGGAGATCGGTGCGGGCGTCCTCCCGCCGCTTTCCCCCAGGACGGCGGAGCTGTGGGAGTCGCTCGTCTTCTACGGACTCTTCACCGGCGGGGCCGATGCCGTCTCGGCCAAGGCCGACGAACTCGCCGGGATGAACGAGGCCTTCGCACGGCGCTGGGAGCTCCTGCAGCGGCTTCGCTGAGGAAATCCGAAGCTCGAAATCCGAAGCGAGAAGCTGGAAATTCGGATTTCGGAATTCGGATTTCGGGTTTCCTTACCCCATGCCAGGAAAAGACGACGATCCCAAGAGCCCTCTCCCCGATCCCGAGGAGATCGCGAGGAAGCTTTCCGACTTCTTCCGTACGAGCTTCGGAGAGCAGGTCTCCGTCACAGCCATGCCCGCCGGGATGGGCAATCCCTTCGCCGCCAGTCCCGAGGACGACGGGGAGGGCCACGACCTGCGCTCGGAAAGGGAGGCGGACCTGTCGGTGCTCGACTTCGACCTCATCCCGCGCCAGATCAAGGAGCACCTCGACCGCTTCGTGATCCGCCAGGACGAGGCGAAGAAGGCGCTCGCCATCGCCGTCTGCGACCACTACAACCACGCCAGGTACCGCAAGCACCTCGCCGACACCGATCCCGAAGCGGCGAAACGGATCGAGTTCGCGAAGCAGAACGTCATCGTCGTCGGTCCCACCGGCGTGGGCAAGACCTACCTCGTCAAGCACATCGCCGACCTCATCGGCGTGCCCTTCGCCAAGGCGGACGCGACGAAGTTCTCCGAGACCGGCTACGTCGGCGGCGACGTCGACGACCTCGTCCGCGAGCTCGTGCGCAAGGCCGACGGGAACGTCGAGCTGGCCCAGTACGGCATCGTCTACCTCGACGAGATCGACAAGATCGCGACGGCGTCGAATGCCGGCGGCCGCGACGTGAGCGGACGCGGGGTGCAGACCACCCTGCTGAAGCTGATGGAGGAAACCGAGGTGCCGGTACGCAATCCCCAGGACATGCAGTCGCAGATGCAGGCCATGTTCGAGATGAGCCGCACCGGCAAATCCACCCGCGAGACGATCAACACGCGGCACATCCTCTTCATCGTCAGCGGAGCGTTCTCGGGGCTGGAGAAGATCATGGAGCGCCGCCTCCGCCAGGGGTCCATCGGCTTCGTTGCCGGCGGGGCGGAGGAGGCCCGGGAGGAGGCGGATGCCTCCCGCGAGCCGACCACGCAGGACTTCATCGACTTCGGCTTCGAGGCCGAGTTCATCGGGCGGCTGCCCGTGCGCGTCGTGTGCGACCATCTCTCCGCCGACGACCTCTTCGATATCATGAAGCATTCCGAGGGCAGCCTGATCCGCCAGTACGAGCGGGAGTTCGAGGCCTTCGGCATCCGCGCCGAATTCACCGACGGAGCCCTGCGGGCCATCGCCGGCTCCGCCGCCCGCGAGCGCACCGGCGCCCGGGGGCTGATGACGGTCTGCGAGCGGCTCCTGCGGAGCTTCAAGTTCGAGCTGCCCGGCACCACCGTGGCCGAGCTGACGATCGACGAGTCCCTCGTGGCCGAGCCCGCCGCCGCCCTCGCGTCCCTGCTGGCCTCCGCCGCGCCCGCCCCCGACAGCCGGGCCGCGGCCGAGGTCGCCGCCTTCCGTCGGCAGTTCGAGAGCGAGCATGGCGTTCGTCTCGCCTTTGACGCCGGGGCCGTCGCCCGCCTCGCCGGTCTCTCCGACGAGAGCGGCCGGGGGATTTCCGAACTCTGCGCGGAGATGTTCCGCGACTTCCATTTCGGACTCCAGCTCATCCGAAAGAACACCGGCCAGACCGTCTTTTCTGTCACTGCCGAGACGGTCGAGGACCCTGACAAATACCTCAGCAACCTCGTCGTGGCGAGCTACCGGGAAGGGGACGTCCCTACCTGATGTTCCCGGGGATTGGGATTCTCAACCCCGGTTTTGCTCACATGCGGATGTATTCCGTCCAGGCACGCTGCCTTTCGTCGAAGACTTTCGGATCGATGGGATTGCCGGGGATCGGGGTGGTGAGGATGGTCTGGGTGATCTGGTTCAGCCTGGCGTTCAGCGCCGGCGTCGGATCCCAGGTCCGCCACGTGTCGAGCAGGGCAGGACCGATGCCGGTGGGGCCGCCCACCGTCACGGCGATGAAGGAGTAGTAGAACAGGCTGTGGTTGCTGCCTGAAAGAAACAGAGCCTGGTAGGTGCGGCCTTGGAAGGTGAAGCGCACATTGTAGAAGGCGGATTCGAAACTGGGGCCAAGCGACCCGATGGAACCCGGAACTTGGACAATTCCCGTCACCGTGATTCCGGGAGCGAGGGAAGGCCAGACATTGGTGATGCATTGACCCGAAGGAACGTAGCCTCCCATGGGAATTCCAATGCCCAGGGCAAAGCTTCCATGATCGAGCCGTCCCCCGTCGAGGCCGCCGACCGCACCGCTGAACTGCCATCCGGGAATGTTCGGCACCATTGCGCTCGCGCCTCCCTGCGAGAACGACCGCATCGGAACGGTCACTTGCAGCGGTGCCACGATGCCGCCCCGGCGGGAATTGACGATGCGCCGCAGAAGGGCGACGTCCGCGAGTGTCACGGGGCGGATATTTTTCGCCGAACGCTTGGCGCCGCGTTTCGCGGGGATGTACTTGGCGACATCGACATAGGCACCCTTTGGCTTGAATTCGACGAGGACGGCTTTCCCCTTCAGGGTTCCCGTGACGGTCGTCGTCTTTCCTTTGCGCTTGGTGCGCGGACGCTTCATCTTCGAATCCTTGACGAAGCTCTTCGCCGTCTCCGCGACGGAGAGAGGGGAATGCAGCCGCATCAGCGTCACCGATTCGCGCCCTTTGGAGACCCGGTAGATTCCCTTCTTGGCCTTGAGCTTGAAACCACTCGGTGCCTGCACCTTGAATCCGGTACCGCGGTGGGAGAGCTTTTTCGCCTCGAGCGAAGGGGCTCCGAGAAAGGCGAGAAGAAGAGTGGTCGCCAAGACCGTGCAGCCCGGAAAAGTAGCCCGATTCGGACGAAAGAGCCGGAGGCGTCCACTGCGAAGCGAGGGGATCGTCGCAATCATGGTTCGATTTTCCTATACGAGCGGTCCCGTGGTGTCAAGGAAGAATGGCCGGGATCAGGCTCCAGTTGCGTGTGCGTGATGCATTACAGCCAGCCAAGTGGGGCGGAATCCCTTTCCGCCATCTCCAAGCCCGGCGAAAGGCGGAAAGAATTCCGCCCCACGGCACAGAGGCTCCGCAGGAACGGACCGTTGCGGCCTTCCCTGCGCGGTCGAATCTCGTTTGTCCACCCCGTCCCTCTGGGGTAGGGAAGGAGCATGCAGATCAATGCCTGGTTCATCGCCATCGTCCTCGCCCTTGTCCTTCTCTGGAAGGTCGATTTCTTCGCGACTCTGCTGAACTTGAAATCCCTCTCGCCCGAGATCCCCGAGGTCTTCCGCGACACCGTCGACCAGGAGACCTACGAACGCTCCCAGGAGTACACCCGCGCCAAGGCCGTGCTCGGGATCGGCGAGGGTATCTGCTTTCTCCTCGTGCTCCTCGTCTTCTGGTGCGCCGGCGGCTTCGGCTGGCTCGACGGCCGGGTGCGCGCCTTTGTCGGGAATGGCGGCCCCATCCTCGCTGGCATCGTCTACATCGGCGTCCTCGCCGTGGCCCTGGGGCTGCTGCGCCTGCCCTTCGACTGGTACGGCACCTTCGTGCTGGAGGAGAGGTTCGGCTTCAACCGCAGCACCTTCGCGGTCTGGGCGGCCGATCTGGCCAAGGGGGCCGCGCTCTCCTTCGTCCTCGGCGTGCCGCTTCTCGCCCTGCTGCTCTGGATCTTCCAGTCCGTCCCCTTCGCCTGGCTCTGGGGGTGGATCGCGGTCACCCTCTTCTCGCTGCTCCTCGCCTACGTCGCGCCGACCTGGATCCTGCCGCTCTTCAACCGCTTCGACCCGCTCCCGGACGGCAGCCTGCGCCGCTCCATCGAGGAGATGGCGAGGAAGTGCGACTATCCTCTCGCCGAGATCAGCGTGATGGACGGATCGAAGCGCTCCGCCCGCTCGAACGCCTTCTTCACCGGCTTCGGCAAGCGGAAGCGCATCGCCCTCTTCGACACCCTCGTCGAGAAGCACACCGAGGCGGAGCTCGTCGGCGTGCTCGCGCACGAGATCGGCCACTTCAAGAAGGGCCACATCGTGAAGTCGCTCGTCCTCGGCGCGCTCACGACGGGAGCGCTCTTCTTTCTCCTCGGCCGGACGATGGAGAACCGCGCCCTCTTCGACGCCTTCGGGGTGAGGGAGACCTCGGTCTACGTCAGCCTCGTCCTCTTCGCCATCCTCGTGTCGCCCGTGAACGAGGTGCTCTCCATCGCGGGAAACTGGCTCAGCCGGAAGCACGAGTTCGAGGCCGACGCCTACGCCGCCGAGGCCACCGGCGACCCCGGAGCCATGGCTGATGCCCTGCGCAAGCTGAGCCGCGACAATCTCAGCAACCTCACCCCGCACCCCTTCTACGTCTTTCTCCACTACACCCATCCCCCCGTGGCGGAGCGCATCCGAGCGCTGGAGACCGCCGCCCCCTGAGCGATGACTGCGATCTGGGTGGCTTTGTCAGGCCTCGTCCTCCTTTCCGGAGGATGGCTCGTCTTCGAGCGGTTCTGGGACCGCCGCCAGTTCCGGCGCGGCCCGTCCGGCGACGCCGTCATCAACCTCCGGGCCCGGAAGGCGGAGCGGCTCCTCCACGAAGAGCCTGGAACCGTCGTTCTCGACGTGCGTCCCGCCGCGAGCTGGCGGGCGGGGCATCTGCCGGGCGCGGTCAACGCGCCCTTCGCCATGGACGGGGGAGGCTTCGCGGCGGGTTCGCTCGGGGATATCCCGCGCGAGACGCCTCTGCTCGTCTACTGCGACGGCGGCTTCCGCAGCCGCCTCGCCCTCCCGGCCCTGAGAGCGGCGGGCTTCCGCCGGATCCATCATCTGCACCGCGGCCTGATGTCCTGGCGGGTCGCGGCCCTGCCCGTCGAGACTGTCAACAGTTGAGAGACAAGGAGCGGGGCTTGCCCAAGCCCCGACGGAACAAGGGAGGACGTTCGCCGGAGCACGAAGTGCGGTAGGGACGCACCGCCGGGGCGTCCGCGTCGGATGGCGGTGTTTTCAGACAGGCTCAGGCAAAATCAGCGAAAATCAGCGGTCCCTCCATCCGACGCTTCAGCGGCGGAAGACGACGATCTTGGCCGTGCGGGATTTGCGCTTGGTGGCATCGACGGCGCGGGCCGCGATGTGGTTCCTTCCAGGCCGGAGCCTGGCGGTGAATCGCCATTTCGCCAGGCCCTTGGCCTTCTTGAACTTGGCTTTGCCGACCTTGACCTCGACTCTGGCGAGATTGTCGTTGGCGTCGTCGGCCCGTCCCTTGACGAGAATGCGGGGATTGGTGGTCTGGACGCGTTTCCTGCCGGTGATGGAGAGAGTGGGGGTGCGGGGCGGAGTGTAGCGCCAGAGGATGGCTCTTTGCTGGGAGGGTGTGGAGCTTGTGGTGGCGCTGCCGCCGACAAGGATGGTGGACCCATTGACCCAGATGGAATTGGCTGTGGAGGAGCGGTAGCCCGGAGGCAGGAAGGAATGGAGATCGACGAAGCTGCCGGCCGAGCCGGACCAGATGGCGGCGTGCTCCTGGCCGCCGATCTTGACATGTCCCACCTGCCGGGCGCCGGAGGTGTCGCTGCAAGCGGATTCGGTGGCCACGGCGGGATGGAGGTTGACGAAGCTGACGGCGGAGCCGGACCAGAGGGCGGCGCGGGACAGCCCCCCGATCCTGGCGTAACCAGCCTGCTGGCTGCCGGAGATGGCGCTGCAACTGGATTCGGTGGCTCCTGTGGGATGGAGGTCGATGAAGCTGCCGGCGGTACCGGACCAGAGGGCGGCATGGAGCAGGCTGCCGATCTTGGCATATCCCACCTGCCGGGCGCCGGAGGTGTCGCTGCAAGCGGATTCGGTGGCTCCTGTGGGATGGAGATTGACGAAGCTGGCGGCGGAGCCGGACCAGAGGGCGGCGTAGAGCGGGCCGCTGAAAATGGTGGCTTCCCCCTGCTGAATGACGTATCCCACCTGCTGGTTACCGGAGATGGCGCTGCAGCTGGATTGGATGTGGCCAGCGGGATGAAGATTGACCAAGTTGCCTGCGGAGCCGGACCAGATGACCGCGTGATTGCCGAAGTAGGTGGCGAATCCCACCTGCCGGTTGCCGGCGAGGTCGAAGGCCATGGATGATGCTGTTCCGGTGGGATGGAGATTGACGAAGCTGTCGGCCGACCCGGACCAGAGGGCGGCCCGAA
>CAYSZN010000030.1:0-13990 GCA_964435425.1 uncultured Akkermansia sp.
GGAAGACCACGCGTGAGGGGACCTGCTCGGAGAGGCCAAGAATATTCGCCGCGTAGGCCCCGGAAGGTTGGAGGCGGATGGCGTCGCGCACGACGAGGGCACGGGCAATGGCGTCGGCGGAGGGAGCGACGGTGCCGAGAACGGGATCCTCCACCGGATAGTCATAGAGACCTCGGGCAAGCAGGCGAATGGTGCCGGCAGCCTTCAAGCGTCGCAGCGTCGAGTCGATCGCGGCAGCGCTCCCCAGGTCCTGGAAATGCTTCGGAGTGAACACCCAACCCCTGCCGTGGCCGTAGATCCGGCTTCGGATTGATAAATCAACGGATTGGGAGTTCCTGGCCATCTTGTCTTTGACGGAAAAAATACCTTCTTTTTCCGTCAAAAACAAGATTCGTTTCCACGGGGCGGACAGCACCCCTCCGGCGATCCCTTGGAGTCCCCGGTGTTGAAAATCCCCTTGCCTGAAGCCGTCTCACCCCCATCTTCCACCATAGCGAACACGCTGCAACACCTCTTCTTTGGTCTTCGTGCCCCATCGGTGGTGGTATCACACAACAGTGTCCTTCTTGCTTGAGACATCCACGACCGCTTCCTTTCCCTCAGGGAGCCGTTTCGGTGTCTTTTTACGTGAGGCAACGCGCTCTAGAAAATATTCAAATTTCCATTGCCATATCCGTTTCAGTGCCTACACTGCCTGCATGATTGATTCGTCAGAAGTCGAATTATCTGCCGTCTTCGTTCATCAGATTGGCAATAAGCTCCGGCAGGAAGGAACCATTTTTTCAGAGGCCCCGCTCAAACTGTCCCAAACGCTTTCGAGTGCGCTTCTGAACTACTTCTTTAACCATTTCCGGACCTCGGAAAGCCCACTAAAGCTGACCCATCCGGCAGGAAAAGAACAGAACGCGATCTTCGCGATTAGCTCTAGGATCTTTAGCGGTGGGAATCTCGGCGATGAAAGTCAAAAAGCTGCGGCTCATCTCTACGACGTCTCCGATCATCCTCGAATCAAGCAGGGCACGCTCTATGTTGCACATTTCCGAAATATCAAATTAGGTGAAAAATCTGCTGACGCAGTAGGTTATTTTAAAACCGACCAATCTGACCAATTTCTGTCAGCTGACTTTTCCGGGAAGCAGTCATCGGTGTCAGTCAATGAGGGCATGCGTGTGAAATCGTTCGACAAAGGAGCACTTGTGGTCGATCAAAACGCATCCGATGGTCTGAGGGTCATACAAGCTGTTTCACATGCGGAGGAAGCGTCATACTGGAAAGACGATTTTCTAAAAGCAGTCCCAGTAACAAAGGACGCGGAATACACTAAGGAATACATTGGCCTGTGTCGACAGTATGGTGGCGTGATTGAGGCCGAAAGTGGAGCCACCGCAAAGGCGAGATTTTTGGATGCATCATACAGCTACTTTACCGAGAACGAAGCGTTCGATGCGAAGGAATTCAGACAGTATCTTCCAGAGGAGGTGCGTTCCGGTTTTGAAAAGTATCGAGCTGACTCTGAATCCAAGGCCGAATCTCCGCTTCCTGAGCGTTTTCAGGTCACCGCATCTGTGGTAAAGAAGCACAAGAAGGCGTTCACGGCGTCCATCCGCTTGGATGACTGTGTGGAAATTAAGGTTAATCCCGGTCGCGGCGAGTTTGACTCGACACGTGTTGAGAAGGGGTTCGATCGCAAGAGAGGACTGAGTTACTACAAATTCTATTTCGAGGAGGAAAGCTAATGGGCGAATGGTCTAAAACAGTTGGTGAAAGGGGAGAAGAAGTTGTCGGTCTGCTTCTTCAGTGCCTCGGTTGGGATCCTAGTAAGTCGGGAGTAAATGTAAAATGCACTGATCCCAAGCATTTCAATAAAAAATCTAACCAGAAAACGACGCACGGAATCGATTTTCTTTACAGCTACCAATCTCCTCTCTCGGACGACCTTTTCGACACACTTGCCATTTCGTCCAAATTTAGCAGTGAGGCGTATCCGACGTCGCCTTCCACCACATTTAAAGGTTTCTATGCTGACATTGCACAGTGTATCTCGTGTTTCAGGAGGTCCACCGAATACTCGGAGCATGTGAATTTGTTTCGCGGCAGAGGAGAAAAGAGAGTCATTGGTATAATTTTTTGGCTCAACAATGTATCGCCCGACGCGAGCTGCAAGAGTGATCTAGCAAAAATTGACATCCTTCAGTCGAATGATAAGTATGATGCCGTTTATGTTGTCGACAACAACACGGCTAGTTTCCTCTACGATGCGATTGGCTATGTGAAGTCGGTAGAGCCTGATGCGGAAGTCAGCTTTTGCTACGTTGAGAGCGGCAAGTATCTGAATTCTGTCACAAAGAGTTTTAGCGGGGAGATTCTTCCCGTGGAGTATTTAAATCTCGGGATTTTGCCCTTCAAATCCACGAAGGACAAAATCTCCACTCTCACCATGTGCTGCTCTGCACCTTTCCAAGCCTCTGAGCTAGGACGTTTGATCGGACTCTCACAGAGTATCTCTCAAGATTGGGCCGCGGAAATAAAAATCCTCTTCCGAGACTATAATCCTCTCAATCATAAAGGCGTTGTCGACGAGGTGAAAGGCGCTTTTCGAGTGAAAAAAATTATCGATAAGCTCGAAGTAGGTTCCTTTGATCCAAGCTTCATTACCGCATCAAAATGAACGAAAATCTACAAACGCCAAATCTCGCGTTTTACCTTCCATACGGCGAGTTGCTACGGACCTTCTTAGATCAGGGTTTTATCACTGAGAAGGATCTCCGAGATCTTCTCAGAAAACGGGGGATTTTCCTCGATACATACACGAAGGAGAAGGCCATCCCGCACCTAGCATTAGCAACCGTAACCCCTGCCGAGTTCGACGTTCTTCTTGGTCTTCAAAGGGCCAAACTGGAATCTACAAAAACTGTTTCAGAAACAGTGGAGTGGTCATCCAGCAAGAATGTGATCGATGCACTTCCTGATCAGATCGATGTAAGCAAGATTTTCGGGCAGTCGCTTTCAGCGAAAGTCATTAACTTGAGTCCGCCACAAATTATCGATAATAACCCCAACCATGTGCGTTACGAATTGGAGGTGGAAAAATCGAATCTACATGAGAGCTGGCACGTTGATAAGACACCGCATCTAGGATCCATCGAGATTCAAAAAACCGGCGAAGGTGACCATGCTGTGATCGAAATCACCTCAACAATTCCCGAAACCAAGGTTGCAGGAAAAAAGATCGTCAAGGACCTGCAAGAGAAGTTAACGATCAGCGGAGACATTCCACCAAAGGCCAAAAGGAAGAAGCTTCAATTTTCATCTTTCGAGAATGCTGAAAGGGTGAAGTTTTTTTTGAGCTTAACGGAAGACATATCGACAGAAATCAGCTTTTCTGCAATGACGGATTCATCGATTTTTGCCGACACGTCAAAGGATTTACCCCCTGTAATCAAAAATTATTTTGAGAAGGTAAATAGAGTCCATTTAGAGGGTGATGAGCTTGAACATAGCATGTTCCTCACCGATAAGAGCTATCACCCATTCATTCAGATTAGCAGGATGGTAGTGCTGTATGAATTCGACTACCATGGCGGGAAAGGCTCTTGCACTGTAGAATACAAATTTGAGGGCTACCCAAAAATGAAAAGAGATCACGATTTCATGACGAATCCAACCAAGTTCGTGTGGGATCAGATGAGAACTTCAAATAAAGTTGTCGCGCGTAAGTATATAGAAGCAGCTATACGTGAATTTGTTAGGCGGAAGAGCCATCCACATTTCACTGTAGTCGCCGAAGATGTCCCAGAGTCGAAGGCTGTGCTAGCCGCCCCCCCAATCGGAAGAAAGCCGCCGCCAAGGATTGATCGCTCGACGCTTGTCCGTGCCGAACGGGACTAAGTTCATGCCGGGTTGCGTTTCTATACGACTGGTGCAACGAGCTAAATCTGGAAATTAGTGAAGTGACCGAGCGAGCGGAAGAGCGCTTGGCGCGCGGAGAATTTCGCGGATGAATTGCAGTTGCGGGAGAACGTCACCCGTTCCGGCCAGATCGAGCTGGCGCTCGATCTGGTGCGCGGCAACGCGGAATCCGTCATCGCCGCCCGCCGCAAGCGGCAATTCTTAGGCCACGGAACGCTGCAAGCGTTGGCGGAGGAGTTCGCCCGAGGGATTCGGGCATTCAAGGGCTTCCGCGAACGTGCCACGCACCGGAAACAAATCACCCCATCCATCAAGCCATGATAAAATCATCAGACGCAAATGAATCGGACCGGGCTGAACGCTCGGGATCACGCCCCGGCAAATGCTGGCACCGCGAAGAGGGAACACAGACGCTCAGGGTAATCACGGAGGACAAGGGCAAATTCGTGTTTCCGTATTTCCACTTCGTTCGCTGCCATCTGGAGGACACCGACGAAGGGAAAGAACTTCTCACCCTGCGCTTCCCATCCGACACAGTGGAAATCCGGGGCAAGCGACTGGAGCCGCTGGAAAAAGCCTTGGACGATCTCTCATTGGCTGGGTCCGCGTGCTTCCATCCCGCCATGCGCCTCTGGTGCTCGAAGGCTCCCCCGTGGTGACAGAAATTGTGGTTCGCTCGCTCAATGGGGAAGGTGAGGGAGATTGATTCAGCAATTCTCGCACAGCTTGTGCGAGAAATCAGTCCTGAGTTCGCATCAGCCACTTGAGGGGCAACCGAGGGTCCGAACTTTTTGGAATAAATCGCCTTGTTCGCCGCGATTTGAGCCAAATTCCCAGAAAAGTCACCTCAATAGGGGCCTGAAAAGTTCGAAAATCCACTTGGTAGGGTGGCGGGCCGTGGTGCGGGACACGGCCCAGAATCCCACCGCCTCGCGCGGGTGGAGATACCCGACAATGGCGGCCATACGCATCAGGGGCAGTTCATCATCCGGTCAGTGGATCGGCCGACCCCTCCGGAGCGGAAAGCCTATGGCCGGATGGCTGGGCGTCGTCAGACTCCGGGGGGGGGGCTGCTTCTCCATTCCCTTCCACAGCGGTGCGTTTGCGCTCCATGCGCAAGTTCACTGCCTTGCCGAGGATGGCTCCGATGCGCCGGATGCGCTCCTCGTAGCTAAGCGATTCATAGTCGAATGGTGGGAATAGTGGGGTCATACGTCCATTATGCTGTGAAGGGTTGCATCTCTTGCTCCGACACGAGATCAATTACCCCCAGCCATCGGGCTACAGGAGCAGCAAGAAGGTGGTGTTTTGATTCCAGCCAGACCAAGCGCAGCCACCACAGCATTCAGCGGAATCTTCTCCTGTTCAATCATTTGCCGCAGCAGGCGAACCTGACGCCAGGCAACAGCTTCCTGTTCGGTCAGATTCAGACTTGGGGGAGGAGCGGCATCTAGCTTATCCGCATGAGCGAGTGACTGATGGGTCTGCCAAGCCTGTTCGTCCATGAGCAGGCTTTCCACGTGCGGGTGGTGTTTCCGCAGTTCGGAAAGAATGTTGTAACCGGTGTCGTCCATGTCTCCCCAATAAATGAGACGGCATCGGGCGATCCAGGTCGTCTTGTTCAACAAGGCGGCGGCCTTGCCTCCGCCCCAGATCGTGAGACCGCCTACCATGGCCGGAAGGGTCAGGAAACACATTTTGTTCTCCACCACGAAAACGATGTCGGCACGGGGATCGTGGTGATTGAATTGCGAAAGGGGCTGGGTGATGTCGTGGACGGGAAAACCTGCGCGTGTCATGAGAGCATCGTCTAAAAAGCGCATGCGGACAGGGGCTTCATCCTCCAGCAGGTGAAACCTGTCATTAAATGTGCGCGCGTCAGGATCGACCTGATCCTTCAGCAGGAAATCGAGCACGGGACGCAGCAGTTCATGCTGTTGATCGATGAATTTGGTGGGCAGCGGGAGCGGAAGCTGGCGCGGGTAGAGGCGTGGCCGCGGGTTGGCGATGAAATAGCGGGCGACTTCCAGGATGCCTGCCCAAACGTCTCCTGCCTCGGCGACACGCTTGGCTTTTTCACGCGCCCAAGGCAGCAGCGCAGGACATTTCTCTTCGGTCAGCTTGAGATTGGAGCGCAGAGCGGAAGCAAGCAAGCCGCATCCCGAAGCTCGAACAAACCCTTCCTCGTCCTCGAACCACACGCGGGCCGGGAAAATCTGCCTGCCCCATCGGGTCGTCTGACGTTCCTCCCAAGAAACACGATAGCCGACGCTGGCTTCACCGGCGCGGAGCGCGGCAAAAGCGTCTTTTAGGGTTTCAAAGGCCGTGGTCGCGGGCAGGCGTCCAAAGTTGACTTCGTGGGGAAAGAAATTTTCTCCCTTGGCGATGCTTCGCAGAAACTCCGGTACCTTTCTCTTCGCCCATTCGCGAATTTCCTGGGCAGACATCATGATGATTCGGACTGCGGATGTTCGCAGCGGAGTTGCTCATATTCTTCGCGGCTCATCCGGCTGAGCCGCGAATTTTTTCGTTCGGGGTTGGCCGCCAAATGGATGCTCTCCACCCAGTCTTCCACCAATCGCGCCTTGGCATCGAAGGGATTGACGACCACGAGCTGCAAACCGAGATTGCGAAACAATTCCAAGACCTGACACGAGTATTCCTCATCGGTTCTGCCAAACACTTCATCGATGATGACGAGGCGGAAGCATTCCGAAGGGTCGGGCGCATCCGCCAGCCCGTATTGCGAGACGACGGCGGATGCGAGAATGGTGAAAGCCAGCTTGGCTCGTTGCCCGCCGGAACGGCCGCCGCTGCCGGAGAAGTTGTCCACTTCGGCAAGGCTTTCATCATCCAGTTGGCGGACGCTGAACTCCAGCCATTGGCGGGTGTCGGTCACTCTTTTGACCCAATCGTCTCGCTTCTGAAAATCCTCCATGAGCAGGCGGATGCGTTCGAGAATCATGGGCCGCTGATCAGCGTCGGGATGCAGTCCGCCTTCCAGACAGGAGCGGACACGGGAGCGGAACTGCCCGATTTCCGGGTTGGCGGTGGCGGCGGCGCGGATCTGCACATGGGTGCCGACAGTGTAGGGGATGCGCCGCAGGGAAGTGTTCACCAGAGCGATGCGTTCCTTCACCGAACGTTCGCTTTCCAGCAGGTGGGTTTGGAAATGGGCGATGCCTCCGACGAGATTCTCATCCATGAGCTTTTCGAAACGCTGCCTGTGCTTAGGCAGGTCATCCTTGTCGAGCTGCCATCGGAGCTCGGCAAACTCGGTAGAGTAGGTCATATCTGCCTTGAGGAGGTTCCGGTGTTCTGGGAAATGCTGAATGAAGACCGCCATCTTTGGCAGCATTTCTCTTTCCGCCGAGTTGATGATGGTTGACTGATCACCCACTTGTTTGCGGAGTTTGTTGTTGGAACGATCTGTCATGTCTTGAATGTTGGCAAGGGACAGCTCGATTCCATCTAGCAAATCCGTCAACGGTTTGGCAAAAGCTCTGGCATCGAAATCCGGCGATGACTGCATCGCGATGCTTCTTTGATCTGCCAGTTTTGCATTGGCCGTCTGTTCCGTTCTGAGGCCGCCTTCCCGTTGTGACAAAAGTTCACTTCTTTCTCTGGCGGCAGTCAGATCCTTGGTCGCCTCGTCGAGTTGCCTTTTGTATTCTTTTACTTTCTCATCCGCCTGCTCCAGCCGCTGTTTGTCAGCACTGACTTCCTCAATCTGCCCCTGCAGACCGTCGGCATCCACTTCCTCGAACTGCTCCACCAGCAACAGAGCCGTCAGGGAAGCAAGACGGATTCCCAAGTCTTTGTATCGCTGCGATGCCTTATGGACTGCGTTTTCCGCTTTCTGGATCGACTGCCGACAGAGGTTGAGATCGGACATGAGCGCAGCAATCTTGCGATCTGCGGACCATCCCAAAACCCATTTGCTGGGATCGTCCACCCGGAAACGGTCGTCTTTCACATGCCGGGAGCCGGATTCCTTCACCAAACCTTCGCGTGTGACGCCGGCATCGGCATTGGAGAGGCGCCCGATGTCTTCACAGCAAATATGGCGAAACCGGCGGGCGGCCTCCTGCTGGGTCCATTCATGCAGCGGATGGTTCGTGCGAAAGTTCAAACGTGCGACCACCCGGTCAGGCGACAATCCCAAGCTTCCCAAGGACAGGTTGCGCTCCGGCACCCGATGAAAGACGAGACGAAAGCCCAGATGCCGTCCATTGATCCAGCGCACCGCCAGCTGGCAATGCCGTTCCGGCACCAGAAGGGAAACGCCAAAGCTGTGTAGCACCCGCTCGATGGCTCCGGTCCATTCGCGATGGACCGACTGGACTTCCATCAACTCTCCCGCGAAAGGCAACTCCGAAACTTTGATGCCGGTGTCCTCGCACAACCGGTCGCGCGTCTCCACATAGATGGCCGGAATGGCGACGCGCCGTTCCCTGGCAATGCGCAACTCATGCTCAATTCTCTTTTCCTCTTCGAGGTGATTTCCGTATTTCGCTTTCGCTTGAAGCAGTTCCTGCTCAGCGACTTCCTTTTCGGAAGTGATCGTCGTTTGGCGTTCAGCCAACTGCTCATGTAATGCCGCAAAATCCGCCGCATCTTGTGCCACCGGCAGGCCGGCAACCTGAAGATGTTTGAGCCATTGCTGGCGATTTCTCTGCGCCCGATCCCATTGTCGGCTCAACTCCTTTATCTTGTTGGTCAATCGCTCAATCTCCCGGCCGCTGTCCGTTTCCCGAATGTCGGTTTCGAGGCTGCGGCATCGTTCTTCCAAAGTCTCGATACGTTCCTTCTCAACCGACTTTTGATCGCGAACCGCCTTCAACTCGTTCGCGATCCTGATCGTCTCCGCCTCCAGCAACTCTAGGTGTTTGACGCAGAAATAAAGCGGCACTGCGTCCAAGTTCTTCTGCAACACCTCCCGTTGTTGCAGAGCGGCTTGCCGCCGTTCGTGCGACTCCGTGATGGGGATCAATTCCGCAATCTGGTCTTCCGCCCTGCGGATGGCTTCGTGACAGTCGTTCAGTTCCTTGTAATGCGGCTGCAAGGTTTCCTGAATGAACGATCTCGCATCCGAAGGCTCCAGCATGTGACGGCGCACAAAGCTATTGATGTCTTCCACATCCTTGACCCCGATGGCCTGGTTGAACACTTCCAAGGCGCCTTCTCCAGGAATGCCAAGCAACGAACGAAACCGGGCGGAGTAACTGCTGAACTCATTTTTGATCTCCCAACGGCGCTCTTTCAGTTCCTTTTTCCAATCAGCGGCGGTGCCGGCTCCCAGTTGGGACAGGTGCTCTTTGATGGAGCGCTGCCCCACGGCTACCAAAAACAAGTCATCCACCTTGTCGCTGACCAGCCATAGGATTTGAGCGATGGTCACCCAGGACTGCTTGACCGCATGGTGAAAGACCGCCAACAGGGTGGAATGCTCCCCTTCGCCTCGCAAGTATTCCAGCCTGCCCTGATGAGACACTTCGGATGATTGGCTGCGCCAAGCCCCGCGCACATAGGAATACCGGGTGCGGTCCATGGCCTTGCTCTCACCCGCTGCGTCGTTGTAGCTGCGCCGCAGGAGCCGCGGCGGAACCAGGAGCGTGCGCAAAGCGTCGATGGCGGTGGATTTTCCGCTTCCGTTCTGTCCGACCAGCAGGCTCCAGGCACCCTCCGGACTCAGGCGATGCACCCGCTGGTGAAACGTGCCCCAGTTCTGCATTTCCAGACGATGCAATCGCCATCCGGGAAGGCTCCCGCTTCGGCTTCCATCAAACAAATCAGTGGGTTGGGCTTCCATGAGTTTGTAGCCTGTCGCGTATGGTTTCCAGTTCCGCAGGTCCGATACGCGCCTTGACGATGCGCATCACCTCATACAATTCCGTTTCAAATTCACGGAGAAAGCCCAACTCCACCAGCCGGTCGATGGCCCGGTCCACACTGCGCAGATCGCGCACCTGATTGTTGGTCTCTCGCAAGAAAGCGCCCACCATCTCCCTGAGTTCTTCCTTCCGTTTCACCAGCCGACGCGAATCCTCCGTGCCGGATTCAAAGCGGATGAACTCCTCCCGCAGACAGACCAGCAGCAGCGTGGCATCGTAGCTCAACTGGCTGCGCCGCATGAGACGCGGGATTCTCACGCCCTCGTCCCCCGGCTGGATTTGCTTGATATAAGCCAGGCCTTCCTCCCTGCTGATGACCAGCTCCTGCGCGATCAATCCGAACCACGCTGCCAGTTCCTCGGCGCAAGCCAGCACGGTGTCCCAAAGCTCCTCATCTTCCTGATAGACGGGTTTCTGAAGCAGCTTCACCCGCGCCCAGCTTGAAGGAGGAAACTCGCTGTCAGCTTCATTTGTCATGGGGACGGCTAAACAAAACCAGAGGCACACTCCACTTCACACCCTCTATCTCAAACAGGAAAGTCTTTTCTTCACTGACGATGTGGATGGAATCCTCCAGCGCAACCGCCACATAGCCCAAAACCTCCACCGGCCCATTGCGCGGCGGATAAGCCTCCAACACTTCATCCAGCCGGGCATGCCCTCGTTGTTGCAGAATCTCCACGATGTTGTTTCTGATCTGCTCCAAGCGGATCAAAGGCATCGTGCCGAGGCTGCGGAAGAGTTCGCGATCTCCAGCATCGTCCGCCTCCTCAGGGGCCAGCATACCCGTGAGCACCTCTCCCGGTTTCCAAGGATCGCGGTTCATGGCCGCAAAAAAAGGCGGCATCTCCGGCAGGGAGAAAAAATCCTCCTCCCGTGGCGGCGATTCTTTCACGCGCAGCGCGTGCATCTGAATCTCCCGGACAATCTCGCGCAACCGACGTTGTTCTCCGAGCCGACCGGTTTCCAGCACGCGCCGCAGGTTGCCCGCCATGCGCTCATTGGATTTCACCACCTTTTCCCCCTCGAGCAGCAGACGGCCGATCAGCTGGTTCAGAGATTTGTTGGCCCGCAGCGAAGCGTCCACCTCTTCCAAGTTGTAAATGCGGTCAATCGCGGCGCGGAACCGCTCCTGTTTGTCATGGGCCAGCAGCAAGTTCCAGAACCCGTAAAAGCTCTGGCCCTGCGGCGTTTCATGCAGGGCTTCATACGCATCCAGCAAGTGTCCCACGATGACTCCCCTGGTGACGTCCGGGTTGGTGTGCCTTTCCGCGATCTCGCGAGCGATACGCTTGAAGTTTTCCTCCACCTGCCTGAAATCGCCCAGCAATTCCCTAGAGGTGGCCAGCACCCATTGAAAGCGTTCCGTCAGCTCGCGTCCGGACAAGGTTTCCACCTCGCCGGTTGCCTCGATACGGCTGATCTCATCGGCAATCTTTTGCGCTTCATTCCGCAGAACGGCCAGACGCTCCGCCGGATCACGGCTGCTGAGCGTGGTGATTTTCTCCAGTTCCGTGAAAATGAGTTCCAGCCGGGATTCGGTGCCGACGAAGACCGCCGTTTGCAACGACTCCAGCCATAACAACGTCTTTTCCGCAGCAGCGGTCAACTCAAACACCGCTTCGGAAGCATCCGAGGCATCCGGATAATACTTGCGCAGCCAGCCGCGCTGCATGCCGCACCATTCTTCCAGATACTCCCGGGACGATTTTTCCACGGCAAACAGGTTCTCATGCTGCAGCTCGTGAAGATGGCTTTCCAGCAGCCCCCGCATTTCCCCCTCCGGGATCGTTACCCGATGAGCCAACTTGAAAGCCCTGTGGAAAAAGCCGAGCACCATGGGCGCATTCCTCGCCCCCACCAGTTGGGCGGCGGGATGGGCAAGCAAACGCTGATATTCGTGCAAGTTCATCGGCGGAAGTCAGGATGGAATGGCCCGGACTCATGTCGAGCCACTTCGCTAGCCTTCCAGAAGGAAGCGGCCTTTGTCGGTGAGGCGGTATTTCTGCAACCGGCTGGTAGGTTTGTCGGGAATGGTGGGCTCGATGAGCCCCTGTTCGATAAGAGAATCGAGATAGTTGCGCTGGAAGGTTTCTCGATGCCGGATTCCCGTCACTTCCTGAATTTCACGGCTGCGGCACGGCTGCCCGGCGCAGGCATTCAAGGCGCGAATCACCCAGGGATCGACTTGTCCGGTGACTTGTCCGGTGACTTGTCCGGAACCATGCGGCGATCCCCGATCCGGATCGCGTCTCTCAGCCGCAGGCCGCCAAATGGTGGTGACGAAACTATCGGTGAGCGAGAAGTCTGGCTCCGGGAGCCCAGCGGCGCGAGATTTGGCGATCATGTCGCGGGTGCCGGTGCCCATCCGCTCGATGTATTTCGCGAGGTAGAGAGGTTCCGCCAGGAGGGGATTGCGGGGGATGGAGCTGTGGGGACGGCGGAGGTCGGCCAAGGTGAGTCCGGGCGGCAGGATGCCGGGATTCCAGATTTCCAGTCGGTCGGCGAAAAGCATGACCTGGACGCTGGCGTTGCTGTCATAGTCGCGGTGGGCAACGGCGTTGATGATGGCTTCGGCGATGACTTCTCGGGGGATTTCATATTCCACCGGGGCTTCCGCCCCCTTTTCGCGAGTGCCCACGCGGACGTTGATTTTGGACATGACGAAGTCGATGGCTTGGTCGACGAGTTCGAAGGCGGTGCCTTTGTAAACCTGATAGGAAGGGATGGGCTTGGCCACCTCCGTACCATGGAAATGGGCGCACTTGACCTCGGAAGGCAGAGTGAAGCGCTGGGGGTGTTTGCCGAAAAGGAGAATGGCCGCGTTGGTTGGTCGTCCGTCGTCCAAGAGATTCAGATGGGTGAGAATTTCGGAAATCTCGGCTTCGGGAGGCAGGGGAAAGTTGCGCGCCTTGCGGGCACGTCGGACGAAACGGGCGATGCTTTCCGCATCGAGATCGTCGAGGATGGCCTTGCGGGCGGCACGGGCATCCCACGGGGCTCGGTTGAGCTTGCCGGTGGTTTCGAGAAAATCCGACAAGGCTGGCATAGACGGCGGCTTGCAGCTCGGCGGGATTGCTGAAACGGCGGCGTACAAGTTCGTCCCCCGCCTTGCGGATCAGAGCCTGCATCTTCGGGGCTTTGTCCGCGTCATCCGTGCCTTTCACAAAAATGAGGCGCGTCTTGCCGAGCCGGGTGGCTTGGTCGAATTCGAGGTGAGTGGGAGAGAGACCTTGAGCGTTCTCCCATCCGTATTCCTTGCCGAAAAGGCCAATGTAGAGGTCGCAACGCGCGACCTCGTCGAGATAAACGGCATCGGGGCGGCGATCGGAGGCGGGAATGTCGCGCTCAAAGACGAAGGTGTCGAAAAATCGCCGTAGCAGCGGGTCGCCGGAAAGGTGGTCGCCAAGAGCCTTGCGTTCACGGGCAAACTCTTTCTGGACACTGCTGATGAAAATTCTCATGTGCCGGATGCCTCAAAGCGTGCGCCAGTTGATGGGCGTCGTCAAGGCCCCCGCCACCGAACGGACAAGGGGGCGTTTCAGAGGATGCTGGCGGATTCCAGCGGGGCCATGACATGTCCCCAAGGCGGCTGAGGGATCGCCTACAATGGAGCGAGTTCTCCTTGGAACCCCGATTTTGCTGGAAATCGAGGGGTTCGAAGTTCGCATTTGGCCCCTTTTGAATGCTCCCATTTGGGAGCGTGGCGGAGCGGGTGAGTCTAGTTTGCGAACCAGTTTCGGGATTCCCCTGATTGTAGGGATGCCCCTGCCTCAGCATCGGCTCGCCCCGTTTGTCGCGGAGCCTTTCCATTTTACATGGAGGTCAAGTGGCTTCGAGGGCGACTGCCAGACCAACGACGAAAGCCGTGCGTCCTCCATGCGCCATCCGATTTGCAAGGTGCTCGAATGGCAGAAACGCTTGAACGGCGACAAGGGGCTGACGAAGGTGCAAATCGGTGAAGCCGAGGGGCTTAGTAAGGCTCGCATCACGCAAATGTTCAGCTTGCTCAGGCTGCCGGAGGAGGCACAGCAATACTTGGCTTCCCTCATTTCACCCGCCTTAATCAAGTCCTTCGCTATCCGGCGGCTGATGTCCGTTGCCAAGCTGCCCCCTGTCCGGCAGATCGAGGCTTTCGAGGGAATGAAGGCCGGTGCAGAAAGGCGCGCCGGTTGAAACCGGCATGA